>CAYWDL010000057.1:0-9913 GCA_964457015.1 uncultured Roseburia sp.
GGGTGTAGGATATCCGGGCTGGCATATAGAATGCTCCTGCATAGGTATTAAGCATTTAGGTGAATATATGGATATTCATTGTGGTGGTGTTGATAACATTTTCCCACATCACACCAACGAAATTGCCCAGAGTGAAGCATTCCTTGGACATAAGTGGTGTAATTACTGGTTCCATGTTCATCACCTTAATGATAAGTCAGGTAAGATGAGTAAGTCTAAGGGGGAATTTTTAACAGTTTCGCTTCTTGAAAGCAAGGGTTACAATCCGCTTGCATACAGAATGTTCTGCCTGCAGTCGCATTATAGAAAACCATTGGAATTCTCATATGAGAACCTTGATAATGTGGTTGTGGCTTATGATAAGCTTATTAAGAGAATTGCAAACCTTAAGGCTGATGGCGAGGTTGATGAGAAGGTATTTGATGAATACAAGAACAAGTTTATTGATACACTGGGTAATGATTTGAATACATCTATGGGTATAACATTGGTATATGATTTGCTTAAGGCTGACACAAATGATGCTACAAAGAGAGCGTTGATTGAAAGCTTTGATTATGTGTTATCACTTGGACTTACAGCTGGTGCTGTGGAGCAAGAGTCAGGCGGGGAAGATAAGGAATTGGAAGCTTATGTATTAGCTAAAATCGAAGAAAGAGCCGCGGCAAAGAAGGAAAAGGATTTTGCAAAGGCTGACGCAATTAGAGAAGAGCTTCTTTCAAAGGGTATCGCAATCAAGGATACAAGAGAGGGCGTTGTATGGGAGAGAGTTTAAGTATCTATGATATTTTAAAGAAAAGCTTTGATTTAAAGGAGAATGACATTATGTCATATTCTCCTTTAACCTTGGCATACATAGGTGATGCGGTTTATGAGATTATCATTAGAACCATAGTTGTGTCAGATGGTAATACTCAGGTAAATAAGATGCACAAGAAGAGCAGTAATCTGGTTAAGGCAGAGACACAGGCAAATATAATTAAAGCCATAATGGACGATTTGTCTGAGGAGGAGCTTGCTACATATAAGAGAGGTAGAAATGCCAAGTCCTATACAAGTGCAAAGAATGCATCGATATCAGATTATAGGATGGCAACAGGCTTTGAGGCTTTGGTTGGTTATCTGTATCTGAGTGGTCAGACGGAGAGAATGACTGAGATAGTTAAATTAGGGTTAAGTAAAGTGCAGTAGTTGGTTATGATTGAGATGTGCGTTGAGTCGCATGATTGAGGATTGAAATGAGATACGAAGAATTTACTATTGAGGGCAGAAATGCAGTAATGGAGGCATATCGCTCAGGGAAAACTATAGACAAGCTTTTTGTGTTGGACGGATGTCATGATGGTCCGGTTAATTCTATCACAAGAGAAGCTAGAAAGAATGACACTATTATTAATTACGTGTCAAAGGAAAGACTTGATAATATGTCTAAAACCGGCAAACATCAGGGTGTTATTGCCTATGCGGCAGCCTACGAGTATGCAGAGGTTTCAGACATTTTAGAAGCGGCCAGGGAAAAAGGTGAACCGCCTTTTGTATTTATTCTTGACAATATTGAAGACCCGCATAATCTTGGTGCTATTATAAGAACAGCTAATCTTGCAGGCGCTCATGGTGTAATTATTCCAAAGCGACGTGCAGTAGGTCTTACAGCAACCGTTGCTAGAACTTCCGCAGGAGCACTTAACTACACACCGGTTGCAAAGGTTACAAACATTTCTGCAACAATTGAAGAGCTTAAGAAGGAAGGCATGTGGTTTGTATGTGCCGATATGGGTGGTGAGGTTATGTACAATCTTAACCTTAAGGGCTCAATAGGTCTTGTTATAGGTAATGAAGGTGATGGTGTGAGTCGTCTTGTTAGAGAAAAATGTGATTATATTGCATCGATTCCTATGAAGGGTGATATTGATTCGCTTAACGCTTCTGTGGCAGCAGGTGTGTTGGCTTATGAAATTGTTAGACAGAGGATGATGTAATGAAGAAATATTTGAAATTACTGCCATTGATATTATATCCGTATGCGTATTTGATTTGGTTTATGTTGCTGATTGAGTTTTCTGATATGATTGATAATTTTGAAACGAAAGTAAATGATGTATTTAATGGTGCTGAGATAGATTTTTTTGGCATTTTGTTTATTGCCTACAATGTTTATGTTGTTTTTATTGTCATTTATAATGCTGTTAAAACTTCAGGAAATAAGTATACAGCATACGAAGTGGCAAAGATGAATATGGTGGTAAAGGGCTGGCAGATACCGGCATACATATTTCACTTTTTAATGGGCTTGGTCGGTATGTTAATGAGTGTCTGGGGAATAGCATTCATTATGATTGCATTGATAGTTGATGTTTTGGCTATCGCTTTTTCCGGTGTAAATGCAATTGGCTGCGCAATAAAGCTGGCACGAGAGAAAATAATCCACCCGGCGGTGGCTGTGCTTATGGCTATAGGATCGTTTGTGTTTTGTGTGGATGTGATTATTGCGGTGGTGTATGTTGTGCTGGGAAAGAGAAATGAAGTAAAAAAACAATTAAATAAAAATGAAATGATACACGAGGTATTATGATAAATAGGGAACGCGCATTGAATGCAGGATGTATGATTAATAACTATATTCCCGCTTCGTTTGATGAGTTAGTGAGAAATAATGAGAGATTTGCAGGGCAGTAGTAAAAATAATATTGACAAATGTGTCAAAATAGCTTATATTTTCTAAGTACGTTTAGTGCAAGCTGTTATGGCACAGTCGGTAGCGCACCTCATTGGTAGTGAGGAGGTCACGGGTTCGATTCCCGTTAACAGCTTTGAAGGCAATAGTCAAATAGGCTATTGCCTTTTTCGTTGCGCATCTTTTGCGCTGTTTTAAGGGCTTTGGGATATGAATTACAAATTGTAAAAATAAAAGAAATGTGATATTATAAAAGCTGAAGCTAGTAATCATGACAGTGAAGATAAGTGTTTGGAGAAAAGTGTGAAGAAGCTTGCGATTGTTTTAAGCTTGTTATTAGTGGTTTGTGTAATTGTAATCGTGATAATAATAGGTAAACCAGTTGATAATACAATGGATGAAATAAGCAATATTAAATATTCGGATGGAAAGATAGCTTGCGCTGGATTTGAAGAAGAATACAGCACATATTGGCTGAGTGACTCTAAAGAAAATTCAGTAGTTATCGATAATCAGTATGCCTACAGTGGCGAACAGAGCCTTCGACTTGGGTTGGAGGAAGAATATTTATGCAATATTTATCAGTATATAAATAATCTGCAGCCTGGATATTATTATTTGGAGGCATGGGTGCTTAATGATGGTAATCAGGAATATTGCTATATGTATGGCAATGGCACGGCTCAGGGGCAATGTATGACAGCTGTACCAAAGGGTGCAGATAGAAGTACATGGCGTAAGGTGACTGTAAGAGGCATAAAGGTTGAAGAGGATGGAATTCTCAAGGTAGGTATTCTTTCCAAGGGAGCCAATCAATTTATGTTTCTTGATGATATTCACCTTGAATATGAGAATAATCAGGAATATCAATATGAGTCTCTTTATGGTGGTGCAATAAGCTGGCTTGACTGGGTTGAAGATATGGGTGGAAAGTACTATTATGAGGATGGTGCAGAAGGCGATGCCCTTCAGATTATGGCAGAAAGCGGATGCAATTTTGTCAGACTGGAGCTATATAATAATCCCGGTGAGTATGTAAATGAGTGGGGAGATATGTTCCCAAAGGGCTATAAGGATGCAGATGCAATATATGATTTGGCGGTCAGGGCCCACAATAAGGGCATGAAGATTCAGCTATCATTTATGTACAGCGATTACTGGGGAAATGAAGCCATTCCGGCAGATTGGTTTGAAAGGATAGAGGGAGTCAATGATAATGAGAAGATAGTGGAAATATTGTCAGAGTGTATATATGAATATACAAAAAGCTTTATGGAGCGTCTGGCAGATGCAGGAATATATCCGGAGTATGTGTCCCTTGGTAATGAAATGAGCGGTGGAATATTACTTCCATATGGCAATTCATATGCTTCAGAGGAGTCTACAAAGGCATTTAAGGCGTTTATAAATGCCGGATACAAGGCAGTAAAGGAAGTGTCGAAGGATTCGAAAATAGTCCTTCATATCGCTTGCAATGGTGATGATTTGTTTTGGGAGAGTAAGGTTGGTACAGGAATGTGGTTCTTTGAGTTGTGTGAAGAAAATGACATTGAATATGATGTGATTGGTACCTCTTATTATCCATTTTGGGGGCAGACTGATAGTGAGTATGCAATAAAGAATTCCATAAATACAGATGATATGGTGGAATGGTGTAATATGATGATAGACAGATTCGATAAGGACATTCTTGTTATGGAAAGTGGCATAAACTGGGGAACACCGGGACAGCTTGCCAACAATGGAGCTTACGAAGGCATTTATGAATATACGCCTGAAGACCAAAGAAACTATATGTATGAGCTTATAAATGCATTAAAGTCGGTAAAGGACGGAAGATGCGTGGGCGACCTGTATTGGGACCCGGTTCTTGTGCGACAGGAAGGTGTCGGATGGGCTGTAAAGGCTGATGGAAGTGGTGCAAGACCAAATTGTGTTGAAACTACGACGTTTTTTGATTATAATCATATAGCACTGCCTGTGTTGGATGCATATTATTACAACAGGGTTGGTACTAAACAAGTGGTTTTGTATGGCTGGATAGCTTCTTCGGAAGGCGACAGGGCCATAAATAAGCAAATAACAATCAAAATTGGAAACAGTGAGTACAAGATTAACACGGATGCCTATGGTACATATTATTTGAAAATCAATGAGAATAAAGGTAAGATAACAATAAACGGCAAGGATGTATTTGGACTTAATGCTGTGTATGGAGCTACTGTGTTTGCTGTTTTGGAAGAATAATACAGAAGATGTTAGGAAAGGCGGAGCTATTGCGATGATAAAGCCAAAAAATCGAGAGATAGGTATAAATATAGATAGGATTGAAGGAATATCAGATGATTTTATAATGGGAATGGATGTGTCATCATATTGTTCACTTATAGCGTCAGGAGTACAGTTTCGTGATTTTGAAGGAAATGTATTAAGTGATGCAGGTTTCTTTCAACTGTTGAAATCATGTGGAATTAATTACATAAGAATAAGAGTGTGGAATGATCCGTTTGATGAAAATGGCAATGGATATGGTGGAGGGAACTGTGATATTAACAACGCAAGGATTATTGGGAAACTAGCTACTGATGCGGGTATGAAGGTGCTACTTAATCTTCATTATTCTGATTTTTGGGCTGACCCACAAAAGCAGATGGCACCTAAAAAATGGAAAGCTTATACTGTGGAGCAGAAAATTGAGGCTATTTATGAGTTTACAAGGGAAAGTCTGCTGTATCTTAGAGATAATGGTGTGGATGTGGGAATGGTTCAGATTGGAAATGAAACAACTACAGGAATATGCGATGAAACTGACTGGACTAATATATGCAGGATGTTTGGTGCAGGAAGTAAAGCGGTAAGAGAGATTGATAAGAGTATTCTTGTGGCTCTGCATTTTACAGACCCACAGAATAATCGATATGAAGAGCATGCTATGACCCTGAAGAAAAATAACGTGGATTATGATGTGTTTTTATCGTCATTTTACCCTATGTGGCATGGACCAATTGAAAATCTTTTAAGGCAGCTTAAGATAGTTATAAATGAATACGGAAAAAAGGTTATGCTTGCAGAAACCTCGTATCCGTATACCCTTGAAGAGATAGATGGACATTTGAATACTTTCAATAAATGGGATCACAATAATCCTCCTATAGACGGATACCCGGAAGCTAGTGTTCAGGGACAGGCCGATTATATGGCAATGATTATTAAAGCATTTGCTGGTTTAGGAAGTGCCAGTTTGGGTATTTGCTATTGGGAGGGTGCTTGGAATGCAGTTGGAAATGCATATCCTAACGGAGAGCTTGATGAAAAGGTTCTTGAGAATAATAAAATATTGTGGGAAAAATATGGTTCAGGCTGGGCGGCAAGCTATGCAAACAGCTACGATGCTGATGATGTTGGAACATGGTATGGTGGTTCAGCGGTAGATAATCAAACATTTTTTGACGCTGATGGTAAAGCAATTCCATCACTCAATGTTTTTAAAGGTGTTAAGACAGGTGTTATTGAATAAAAAGGAGAAGAGCTATGAAATGTAATTTTATTAGAAAGATGATGGCTATAGGTTTGGCGCTGGTGACAGTGGCAGGCTGTATAGGCTCAGGCTTGACAATGAATGCGGAGGCTGCACAGGTTCAGGGTGCAGGTATCAATGTTGATAAGATAGACGGAATAACAGATGATTTCATAATGGGTATGGATGTATCATCTTATGTGTCTGTTACAAATTCCGGAGTTGTTTTTAAGGATTTTGATGGTAATGCTCTTGATGCACAGGGCTTTTTCAATCTTTTAAAAAGCTGTGGTATTAATTACATAAGAGTCAGAGTATGGAATGATCCATATGATGAAAATGGTAACGGCTATGGTGGCGGTAACTGTGACATTGAGAATGCGGCAGTTATTGGTAAATATGCAACAGCAGCGGGAATGAAGCTTCTTGTTGACTTCCATTATTCGGATTTCTGGGCGGACCCTGCAAAACAGATGGTTCCAAAGGCGTGGGAAAACTATACATTGGCCGAGAAGGAAACAGCCATATATGAATATACTAAAACAAGCTTACAGTACCTTAAGAATCAGGGCGTCAACATAGGTATGGTGCAGGTTGGTAATGAAACAACAAGCGCCTTTTGTGGTGAAAGTAATTGGGACAATATGTGTAAGCTGTTTAGCGCAGGAAGCAAGGCAATAAGAGAGGTTGACAGTAATATTCTTATTGCACTTCATTTTACAGACCCACAGAAGAATAGATATAACACCCATGCTACTTATTTGAAGAATAATGGTGTTGATTATGATGTATTTGCATCTTCATTCTATCCGGAGTGGCATGGAACATTGTCAAATCTTTCAACACAGCTGCAAAATATTGCGTCAAAATATGGTAAGAAGGTTATGATTGTTGAAACATCTTATCCATACACTTTAGATGATTTGGATGGTCATGATAATACAATAAATAAATGGACTCATAGTAATCCGCCGGTTGCAGGATATCCTGAGGCGTCAGTTCAGGGACAGGCGGATTATATGGCAACTATTATTGAGACTACCGTAAATATGGGCGGAATCGGTGTGTGCTATTGGGAAGGCGCATGGAACAGCGTTGGTAATCCATATGTTGGAGCAGGCGGATGGACAGAGTCAATTAAAACAAATAATAAATTATTGTGGGAAAAGTATGGTTCAGGCTGGGCTACAAGCTATGCAGCAAGCTACGACCCGAAAGATGTAGGTACCTGGTATGGTGGTTCGGCAGTTGACAATCAGTCATTCTTTGATGTTAACGGCAAGGCATTAGCCTCATTAAATGTATTTAATTATGTAAAGACAGGTGCAACTACTGAAGGTGGGCAGACTGAAACAACAACACAGGCTAAAAATAATACAACGGAATCGCAGACAACTACATCTAATTCTACTTCTACTGTAGAGCCTGAGGTGACTACAGCTGAGACTGAAAGTCAGATAGAAACAGAAACAAAAGAGACTGAAGCAGAAGAAACAACAGTTAAGGATGAGGAAACTGAAAAAGAAACTGAGTCTGATAATGATGAAACTTCAAGTGCTGAAAAAGAATCAGGCGATGTATCATACATAACAACATATTCTGCAAATACAGATAACAATTCTTCTGAAAAAGAAGGAATAAGCGCTTTGGCAATGGTGTTTGTGGTACTTGCAGTTGCGGCGGTGATTGGTGGTGCGGCAACGGTGATTGTTTTAAAAAAGAAGGGGAAAATATAAAACATTGAGTCAGAAAGAAGAATAAGTTATGTCATATTTTGCGATAAAAATTGTAGCTATAATACTGATGGTAATTGACCATGTAGGATATATATTAATGGGAAATATGCCTCTGTTAAGACTTGTCGGTAGAATTTCATTTCCACTATTTGCATTTCTTTTAGTAAATGGATATTATCATACAACCGACAGGAAAAAATATTTGGTAAGAATGATTGTGATGGCACTGGTTTCAGAAGTGTTTTATGATTTCACTTTCCATAGAAATATTCTTGACATTTATGGTCAAAATGTATTTTTTACATTGACAGTGGGATTGATTAGCTTCATTGTAACAGATAAGTTTAAAGAAATAGTCTCAAAAAAGATTGACGGAATAGTCCAAAAGCTTGTAATTGCTGTTGGAGAAGTTGGAATTTTAGGCTGTTTTATGATATTAAACAGATTTATAAGAGCTGATTATGGATGGTATGGAATTCTGCTCATTTATCTTTTATATCTTACATACGGAACAAAGCTTAGGAATAAGTTTATGATGGTATTGGCCATTGGGTTTGCAAATTTTGTTAATATAATTCTTGCAAATGGCGTATTTCAGGCATATTCGATTCTGTCAGTAACATTTATCATGTTTTTTGAGGAGAAGAAGGTGAATGTTCCAAAACCGGTGAAGATAGGATGCTATTTGTTTTACCCGATTCATTTGTTTATAATAGCTGTAATAAGAGCCTTGATGTAAGGAGAAATTCATAGAAATGAAAATAATTGTGACAGATGCAAAAACAATAAGTAATAATGAGAAATACTTTGACCCTTTAAAGGAATTTGGTGAATTAAAAATATATCCGCTTTCCAGTGAGGATGAAATTAAGGAAAGAATAGCGGATGCGGATATTATTGTATGTAACAAAAATGTATTTAATGCTGATAATTTGAAGTATGCCAAGCAATTAAAGTATATTGGACTTTTTGCGACCGGTTATAACAATATTGACGTTAAATACTGCGCTGCAAATGGGATTACCGTATGTAATGCAGGAAGCTACTCTACGGATGCGGTTGCGCAGCATACGTTTGCACTGATTTTAAATCATTATAATAAGATTAGCAAATATAATCAGCTGGTAGCCCATGAGGGATGGATAAAAAGCGATGTTTTTTCACCATTTGTATATGATATGAATGAGCTTGTCGGCAAGACCATAGGACTTGTTGGCTATGGAAATATTGCCAGAAAGGTTGCAAGAATTGCAAATGTTTTTGGTATGAGCGTGCTTGCATATCGAAGAAGTCCGGAACCGGAAGATGGTGTGAAATTTGTGGATTTTGATACTGTTATCAGAGAGTCAGATGTGATATCCGTCCATTGCCCATTAAATGAGCAATCTAAGGAAATGTTTAATGCAAAGGTGTTTGCTGCGATGAAGCCAAATGCGTATTTTGTTAATACAGCAAGAGGTGGCGTTATGGATGAAGACGCCCTTGCGGAGGCGTTGAATAACGATGTTATAGCAGGAGCGGCAATTGATGTGCTGACAGTCGAGCCTATGGTGGCAGATTGCAAGCTGTTTGGTGCAAAAAATATTACAATAACACCTCATGTGGCATGGGCGCCTATTGAGACAAGAGAACGTCTTATGGGTATTGTCTGTGAGAATATCAGAGGGTTTATTGATGGCAAGCCACAAAACGTTGTTTCACAACGGTTTTAAAAGACTTGCTTTTATTAGAAATTTGTTATATATTATAAGTTAACGAATAAGCGGAATAATAGAAATGAGGAATATTATGTCAGAAAATGAAGTTGTTTCAAAGAATTTTATTGAACAGATTATAGAGAAGGATTTAGAAGAGGGTCATGTTGACCATATTACAACAAGATTTCCACCTGAGCCAAATGGATATCTTCACATTGGACATGCTAAGTCTATATTATTGAATTATGGACTTGCACAGAAGTATAATGGTAAGTTCAATTTGCGTTTT
>CAYWDL010000058.1:0-9817 GCA_964457015.1 uncultured Roseburia sp.
ATGGCAATGGAGTTATGAAGCCTTGGTATGATGTGACAGAAGAGGATATGGATGCTATTATGAAGGCGACAACATGGAATGCTGCTGATTACGGCTACTTCAGAGGCGGCGGCTTCTCTTCAAGATTTGTGACAGAAGCTGAAATGCCAGTAACAATGATTAGACTTAATCTTGTAAAGGGCTTAGGACCAGTGCTTCAGATAGCAGAAGGATGGACAGTTAAGCTTCCAGAAGAGGTTACAGATACACTTTGGAAACGTACAGATTATACATGGCCTTGTACTTGGTTTGCACCAAGATGTGATGGCAAGGAAGGTCCTTTCAAGAGTGCATATGATGTAATGAACAATTGGGGCGCTAACCACGGTGCAATAAGCTATGGTCACATTGGCGCAGACCTTATTACACTTTGTTCGATGCTTAGAATACCAGTAAGCATGCACAATGTACCGGAGGAAAAGATTTTCCGTCCAGCAGCTTGGAATGCATTTGGAATGGATAAGGAAGGTCAGGATTACAGAGCTTGCGCAGCTTACGGACCTCTGTACAAATGATTGATATAAATCACGCGCCAAGATTTGTGAAGCAAATCTTGATAGTAGTACAAATAAGTGAATGGAGACAAAGATATGAAATATCAGGAAATTAAAGAGCAGATTTGCGATGTCTGCAATAAAATGTGGTTGCTTGGCTGGGTTGCAGCCAACGATGGTAATGTATCAGTAAAGGTTTCTGACAATGAAATTCTTGCAACACCAACAGGTATCAGTAAGAGCTTCATTACACCAGAAAAGCTGGTGCTTATTGACTTGGACGGCAATGTGTTGGAGGCGGAAGAGGGTTATCGTCCTTCAAGCGAGATTAAGATGCACCTTTGCTGCTACAAGGAAAGAGAGGATGTGAAGGCAGTTCTTCACGCTCATCCACCTACGGCAACAGGCTTTGCAGTTGCTCATGTACATATGGATAATTATGTAATGATTGAAGACATACTTACACTTGGAAGCGTTCCTGTAACACCTTATGGAACACCTTCCACAGAAGAAGTGCCAAATGCCATTCGTCCATATCTTCAGGAGCATGATGCCATGCTTCTTGAGAATCATGGCGCGTTAACAGTTGGTGCGGACCTTCTCACTGCATATTATAGAATGGAAACGTTAGAGCTTTGGGCAAAGATTGAATTGAATGCACATTTACTTGGTGGTGCAAAGGAAATTTCTCGTCCAAATATTGATAAGCTCATAAGTATGCGTGATAAGTATGGTGTGACAGGAAAACATCCTGGATACAAGAAGTATAACAAGACAGAGGAATAGAGTATGGAGAAGTATTATCTTGCAATAGATATTGGGGCGTCTAGCGGAAGACACATCTTAGGTCATATGGAAGACGGCAAAATGAAGCTTAGTGAGGTTCACCGTTTTGAAAATGGAATGGAGGATGTGGATGGCAGTAAATGCTGGAATACAGAAAAAATATTTTCAGAGATAATCGCAGGTATGAAAAAGTGCAAGGAAATGGGGAAAATCCCGGTTTCGGTTGCTATAGATACCTGGGGTGTGGATTTTGTGTTTGTTGGCAAGGATGGCAAGCGCCTTGGAAATGCAGTTGGCTACAGAGACAAGCGAACACAGAATATGGATAAAGAGGTGTACAAATACATTTCAGAGGCCGGCTTGTATGAGAGAACAGGCATACAAAAGCAGCTTTACAATACCATTTATCAGCTTATGGCGATTAAGTTAAATGAGCCGGAATTATTGGAGAAGGCTGATAAAATGCTGTTTACGCCGGATTATTATAACTATCTGCTTACGGGGGTAAAGGCGGCGGAATATACCATTTCAACTACAGGACAGATGGTTAATCCTATGACAAAGGAATGGGATTATGAGCTTATAGATTGCCTTGGTATTCCTAGAAGTATTTTGCCTAAAATGCATAAGCCGGGCACCGTGCTTGGCAAGCTTTTGTCGGAGATTCAGGATAAGGTTGGTTTTGATTGTAATGTCATTATGCCTGCTGCTCATGATACAGCATCGGCAGTTATGGCTGTGCCGGCAATGGGCATTGACAGCGTGTATATAAGCTCCGGAACATGGTCCCTTATGGGTGTTGAGCTTGATAAGGCCATATGTACGCCGGATAGTATGAAGGCCAACTTTACAAATGAAGGCGGTTATGAATACCGCTATAGATTCCTTAAAAATATAATGGGCTTGTGGATGATACAGTCAGTGCGAAACGAGATGGAAAACAAGTATACTTATGATTATTTATGCAAAATGGCCAGGGACGTGGACGCATTTCCTTCGAGGGTTGATGTGGATGATGTAAGGTTCTTTGCGCCGGAGAATATGACAATGGAGCTTGTAAAGTATTGTGAGGAGACGGGTCAACTTGTGCCTGACAGCACATTTGAGATGGCGGCAATGATATATCACAGCCTTGCAGAAAGCTACAAAAAAGCCATAGATGAGATTGAAGAGCTGACAGGTAAAAGCTATGATGCCATAAACATCATTGGTGGTGGTTCAAATGCAGACTATTTGAATGAGCTGACAGCCAGATATACCGGAAAAACTGTGTACGCAGGACCGACTGAGGCAACAGCCATTGGAAATCTTGTGGCACAGATGCTTGCGGATAGTGTGTTTGAAAGCCTTGAGGAGGCAAGAAAGAATATATTTGAGTCTTTTGAGGTGAAGACGTATGGAGATATATAAATGGTGAAAAACTGAAAATTGACAACGAAATATATACTTAATAACAAATCCCCCGGTCACATTATGCAGGCTGGGGGATTTGTGCTGTTAAAATATAAACAAAAAATAAAAAATATTTAAAAAATATAAAATTAGTAAAAAATATATAGAAATTCAAATGTAAAGGTGCTATAATAATTGTATTAGTTTTGTGAACAAAATAATCGTGAAATAAAAGGAGAAATTAAATATGGCAAAAGGTGAGAAGAAGGAGAAGAAGGCTAAAAATGTGGCTATGATTCCACAGAGTAAGGTAGATACACTTATTGAAAACGAGAAGAAGATGACAGATTCGGCTAAACAGCTGCTTGACATTGTATCTTCACTTAGTTCATTTGATGTGAACATGTCTCATATATCGAAGCAGTTGACAGGTTTTGTGCATGAGTTATATGATTTGAGCCAGTCAAATCTTGCAATTGTAGAAGAAACAACATCGACCATGTCTCAGGTTAACGATACAGTTGACCTTACAACAGGTGAACTTAATGAATTATCAGAGGATTCAAAGCTTCTTGTTGAAAAGAACAATACAAGTAAGCTTCTTCTTGGAGAGGTTAACTCTTTGAAGGAAGAGGTTGTAAACGATGCTAATGTCATGAGTGATAAGATTGAACAGCTGGTTGAATTATCGACAGAGGTAAACAAGATTGTTGACAGTGTTCAGGGTATTGCTAATCAGACGAATCTTCTTGCGCTTAATGCAGCTATTGAAGCAGCCAGGGCAGGAGAGATGGGACGAGGCTTCTCGGTTGTTGCGGAAGAGGTTAGAAAGTTGGCAGATGATACAAAGCGTAATCTTGATGAAATGCGTGAATTTGTTGAAAAGATTGGTATTGCATCCAATGAAGGTAAGCAGAGTGTTGAAAAGACATTGGCAGCAACTAACGACATGAGCGAGAAGATTGATGCTGTCACGTCTACAGTTAATGATAATATTACAATGATTCACGGAACACTTGATATATTGAACAAGATTAATGAAGATATGCAGGGCATTAAGATTGCTACAAATGAAGTTGATAGGGCTATGGCAGTATGTAGCGAGAATGCAGAGCAGCTCATTATTATGACAGAAGGTATCAGAACTGACGCAGAAGCTACAACAGATTATGCAGGTAAGATTATTGAAATCGATGACAACCTGTCAGGTGTTGTTGATGGTATGTTTGCAATAGTTAACGATTCAGGCAACATTATGACCAATGATGAGTTTGCGGCAGTAATAGAAAAAGCAAAGAGAGCACACAAGGATTGGCTTGAGCATATTGAAATTATGGTTAATGATATGAAGACCGTACCATTGCAGTACAATCCTACAAAGTGTGCATTTGGACATTTCTATAGAGCGATACCTATGGAGAATAGTGAGATTGCTAATACATGGAAGCATATTGACAGTGCCCATAAGAACTTCCACCAGGCAGGTTCTGAAATCAAGAAGGCTGTTAAGGAGCGAGATGAAGCTACAGCTAGAAAGTATTTGGAAAAGGCGGAAGAATTGTCTAAGGATATGTTTAAATGTCTTGAAAAGGTTGAGGATTATATTGCACATAAGAACGATAAGGGTGAAAATATTTTCTAATTTACATACACATTCACTAAAAAAGGAAGCCCTATTGGTAATAGAGCTTCCTTTTTGAATAACTTTCCCTGTAATCCCTAGGGGTAAGTCCGGTAACCTTTTTGAATGCGTTTGTAAAATTGTGTGGATCGTTGTAGCCGATATTGTAGCCAATCTGTGATATTGAGTGATTGGTGTCACTTAGTTCAGCCTTGGCGTGGTCCATCTTGGCCTGTAATACATATTGCTTCAATGATATACCTGAGTTCTTTCGGAACAATGTTGAAAGATATTTTTCATTGTATCCAAAGTATTCGGCGATGTCTGACACCTTTATATTCTCACAGATATGCCAGTTGATATAGTCCATAATATCATTGAACAGCTGATTGCTATTATCCTGATGGGAATATTTCCCGTGTATAAAGTATTGGGCACTTATTTCAGATAATATGGACGAGGTCAAAAAATTGTTGAGGGAAGCCATACCGTATCTTCGGTCGGAGTCCTGAAGCTGTTTCATAAGCACCACTATACGTTCTAAAGAGTCAAGAGTACCTTGCTCGGGAATGGTAATAGAAATAGAATCCGGCTCGGAGTTTTTGGAATCTGAATCTACGGTATCGTATTGTGATGTGGTGAAAAAGTGTAACCAATAAAATGTGCAGTTGCTTGACTTGTAGCCATGCTGATTTTCAGTAGGCCTCATTAACAGATATTCACCCTTGTTTACAGTGAATTTTCTATCATGGTCTGCTATGAAGAGTATTCCATCGGTTACAACGATTAGCTCGAAGTCATATAGCTGTCGGGTCAAATGCATCCATTCGGAATTTGGGGCTTCGAACTTGCCGGCTATATTGTGTGTAAATGGAGTTGCTGAAGTAAATTTGTAAACGTTCATAATAACAAAATCACACCTTTTATAACAAAATAATACAAAAAAACAATTAATTTCTATGATGATAATACAAAAATGCTGTAAAGTAAAGGGAAAAATTTATTTTTTACAAAGTGATAAAATAACACTTATTCGGTAGTTAAGGAATTTACCTTTGTTGCAGAAAATTGTATTATATAATCACAGAGATTCAAAAATGAATATAAGGAGAGAAGAATTATGACAAAGAAAGGATTTAAGAAACTGGTTAGTAGCATGCTTGTTGTAGCTATGGTGGCTTCTTCTGTAGGTGTTATGACACCAAAGGCAGCAGTGGCTGATTATGAAGCGAGCAAGGTGCTGGAATTATCATTTGAAAATAACGTAGATGATAGTTCGGGCAAAGGTAACAATGGTACATTGAACAATGCGGGAACATATGTAGATGGTGTTAGCGGCAAGGCGTTGAAGCTTGGTGGAAACACTTACATTGACCTTGGTAAGGCAGATAACCTCCAGCCTGCAAAGCTTACATTTGCAGCTTGGGTAAAGGCTGATGCCGTGCTTACAGGTGAGCATATTATTACTTGGTTTAAGCCAAGCGGAAATTATCAGGGTGAAGGCTGGTATTTATCATGTCTTGACGATAATACACCTCTTAAGCTTTCAGTAGGTAAGTCTTCAGGACAGCCATACGAGCTTTTCGTATCAGGCAGCAGAGCTGAATTCTTCCCTGCAAATGAATGGGTGCATATTGCGGTTACATATGATTCAACAACTCATCAGGCATCAATCTACAGAAATGGTATTGCACAGGAGGTGCAGGCTATTAATGCAGAATTAGAAATTAATGGTGATGCAAGCAGCAATAAGTACATTGGTTTCAACTCCCCAAATTATGGTGGCGGTTATGCCAATATGACAATGGATGAGTTGACAATTTACTCAGAAGTACTTGATTCTTCATCAATCATTGAGCTTTATACAGCATATGGTGCAGAATTTGATACCGAAGAGGTTGTAAACAGCGATTATGAATCGCTTAATATTTCAATTAAGTCAACAAAAAATAATATCACACTTCCAACAGAGGGTAACTCAGGAAGCGCAATTACATGGACATCATCCAATACGGCAGTACTTGCCAATGATGGTACAGTAACAAGACCGGTGGCAGGTGAGAATGATGAGCTTGTTACGCTTACAGCGAAGCTTTCGTTTGGTGGTTTTGAAAAGGAAAAGACATTTGAGATAAATGTTGAGGCGATGCCTGAATTCACTGACCTTGAAGATTTCGCGCTCAGTGAGGTTGAATTGACAGATGCATACGAAGTAAATGCATTTGAAAAGGAAATTGCATATTTGAAGAAGCTTGATGCTGATAAGCTTTTGAAGGGTTTCAATGATATTGCCGGAAATGCATCTTCTGCTACATTATACAGTGGTTGGGAAAATTCAGCAATCAAAGGTCATACATTGGGACATTACTTAACAGCTGTATCGCAGGCTTATGCGGCAACAGGTGATGAAGAGCTGTTAGAGATTGTCAACCACATTGTTGATGTTCTTGCAGAATGTCAGGCTGATAGTGGTTATGTGGCAGCTATTCCTGAAAGCCATTATACACAGATTGAAAATGGAAATACAACAGGAACATGGGTGCCTTGGTATACAATGCATAAGGTTATGGCAGGTCTTATCGATGCATACGAAGAAGCAGGTAATGAAAAGGCATTACAGGTAGCTTCGAAGCTTGGCGATTGGGTATATTCTAGAACATCTAACTGGACAGCAGCAACACAGACAACAGTGTTGAACGTGGAATACGGTGGTATGAACGACTGTCTGTATCAGTTATATAAGCACACAAAGTCAGATAAGCATTTGTCGGCAGCGCACAGCTTTGATGAAATGACATTGTTTGAATCATTGTACAATGGTCAGGATGTGTTAAATGGTAAGCATGCAAATACAACTATTCCAAAGATTATCGGCGCATTGAACAGATATATTGCACTTGGTGAAGGTGAAGAATATTATCTTACAGTAGCTGAAAACTTCTGGGAAATCGTTGTAAATAACCACACATATATCACAGGTGGTAACAGTGAATGGGAGCATTTCGGCGAATCAAATGTTCTTGATGCTGAAAGAACAAATTGTAACTGTGAAACATGTAATACATATAATATGCTTAAGCTTTCAAGAGAATTGTTTAAGATTACAGGTAACAAAAAGTATTCAGATTACTACGAAGCAACATTTATAAATGCTATTTTATCTTCACAGAATCCTGAAACAGGTATGACAACATACTTCCAGCCAATGGCAACAGGCTTCTTCAAGGTATATAGCTCAGAGACAGAGCATTTCTGGTGCTGTACAGGTTCAGGTATGGAAAGCTTTTCAAAGCTTAACGACAGTATCTATTACCAGGATGCAGATTCGGTATACGTAATTCAGTTTGTATCATCAAAGGTTACGGCTGATGACAAGAATATTGTATTAACACAGGAATCAGACATTCCAAACAGCGATACAACGAAGTTTACGGTAAACACAGTATCAGGTGACACAACGGATGCAGATATCGTACTTAGAGTTCCTGACTGGGCAGCAGGAGATGTTACAGTAAAGGTTAACGGAACAGCCAAGGATGTTAAGGTTGTAAATGGATTTATTACATTGTCTGACAAATGGAATAACGGAGATACAATCGAATATTCTATTCCAATGGAGGTTGTGGCATACGGTCTTCCTGATAATGAAAACATTGTGGCATTTAAGTATGGTCCGATTGTAATTAGTGCAAATCTTGGAACAGATAGTATGAATACATCAACAACAGGTGTAAATGTTACAATTCCGTTGATGGGTATTTCTGTTAACGACACAATTAAGGTTAATGATGGAACAAAAGAGGCTTGGCTTGAAAATATTGCAGCAAATATGGTTAAGGCAGACGGAAAGCTTGAGTTCTCGTTAAAGGGAACTGACAGAGATGATTTGGTGTTTGTGCCACATTATCAGATATATAATCACAGATATGGTATCTACTTTGAGTTGGCAGATAGCAACACAGTAGAAGATAATGGTGAAGATGATAAGTATGAGGTAATTGACAGCCTTCCTGTAGCAAACGACCAGTATGAATTCTCGCACAATATGCAGGCTGAGAATTCATCAACAGGCATGCATAAGGGTCTTAACTACCGTGATGCATCGCAGGGCGGTTATTTTAGCTATGAATTGGCAGTGGACGAAAATGCAACAAACTATCTTGTAGTTAAATACTTCAGCGGTGACGCGGGAAGAACATTTACAATT
This sequence comes from uncultured Roseburia sp., assembly GCA_964457015.1. Taxonomy (GTDB): domain Bacteria; phylum Bacillota; class Clostridia; order Lachnospirales; family Lachnospiraceae; genus SVEL01. The sequence goes on from CAYWDL010000058.1 coordinate 8,540, forward strand.
TATGTGGATGATGAAGTATTAGCAGATGTTACACTTGAAAATGTTGACCCGGATAATTTCTACGAAGTATATTATGAAATTCCGGCAGATGCAGTTAAGGGTAAGGAAAAGGTAACAATCAAGTTTGCGGCTGATAAGACAGGCTATGCCGGCGGTATCTTTGATAAGATTAGCATGGTTAAGGAAAAAGAAAAGGAAGTTGAAACTACAACTAAGAAGAATGATAAGGAGTACATTACAACAGAGGCTACAAATACAGAACCAAAGGAAAAGAATAATACAGTAGTTATAGTGGTTGTTGTGGTAATAGTTGTGATTATTGCAGCGGTAGCAGCAGTTGTGGTTATGAAGAAGAAAAAGGGAGCAAAGACTAAGGATGAAGATGCTGAATAAGGTTGGCTAGATTCTTCTCTTTATTATATTTGAAAGGAGCTTTTAGGGAAAACCTAAGAGCTCCTTTTTTGCAGTGAAAACTGCAAATATCAATTCTTTATTTACACCATCTTCCTGACGCACCGCAAGGGAGAATTAATCCTGTTTCTCTGACTGGCAAGCCGATTTCGTTACTTTCGGTCTTACCGCCGAATCTTTTTTCTATTTCAGTAGAAATCATATAAGTAAGTACGGCAGGCTGAAGGCCGGTTGTGTATGAGTTTATAAGGAAGAATATTGGGTCGTCTGATAAAATCTGTGCTGTCAGCTTTACAAAGCTGTGAATAGATTCCTCAATTTTCCATATTTCGCCCTTTGGTCCACGACCATATGAAGGTGGGTCCATAATGATTGCGTCGTATTTGTTACCGCGGCGGATTTCTCTTTCCACAAATTTAACACAGTCATCAACCAGCCACCTGATTGGTGCATCTGTAAGTCCTGATGATGCGGCGTTTTCTTTGGCCCAGCCAACCATGCCCTTTGATGCATCCACGTGTGTAACGCTTGCACCGGCAGCGGCGGCTGATAATGTGGCACCGCCTGTGTATGCAAACAGATTTAATACCTTCACCGGTCTTCCGGCGTTCTTAATCTTTTCTGCACACCAGTCCCAATTTACTGCCTGTTCAGGGAAAAGTCCTGTGTGCTTGAAGCTAAAAGGCTTCAAATTAAATGTTAATGATTTATAGTTTATAGTCCATTGCTCTGGCAAATCAAAGAAATCCCATTCGCCACCGCCTTTTGAACTACGGTGATAATGTCCGTTTAATTTTTTCCATTGGGGAGCATTTTTAGGTGTATCCCATATTACCTGCGGGTCAGGTATTAGCAGTGTGTATTTCC
>CAYWDL010000059.1:0-9809 GCA_964457015.1 uncultured Roseburia sp.
TCTGCAACTATTGCAAAACCGCGTCCGGCTTCGCCTGCTCTTGCAGCTTCAATTGAAGCATTCAATGAAAGAAGGTTTGTTTTTGAAGCAATACCAAATATCGCATCATTATTTCCTTCGATTAATACGAGAAATTCTGAAATCTTCTCAAATAATTGCATCATTTCTTCACTTGAATTATTGATATCATGCATATCATGAGCAATTTCAGTGCTTTCAATAGCATTACCTTCATTACCCTGACTTAAGCCTTCGAGAGAATTCATCATCATAGTGAAATCTTCGGTAATTTCTTTCATAATAGCATCAACTTTATCAGCCCAAGCAAGCTTTTCCTCGGATTGCTTCTGAACGGCATTGCTAAGTTCAATAGCTTTTTGCTTTTCAATAGCTGCTAAATCTTTTTCGTAATGAACACAGTTTTCCTTACAATTTATTCCGTTATGAATAGCATTTGCCATAGCGTGACAGTTGTCATAGCCGCAAGCAGAACAGTCAATATGCTGCTTGGCAGGAGTGTTTTTGTTCATATCATTAAATATTGCAGCAAGCTCAGCAGAAGATGGCTGCTCTAATGCTAAGTCTTTTGATTTATCCGTATATTCTCTGACAAAATCATCAAGCTTAAGATTCTTAAACTGAGCATTCAATGCATCAAAACGTTTCTTAGGAGTAAGGTCTTTTCCCCATGTTCCTTTCTTTGCTTTACTCCGCTCTTTAATTGACCAAAGTGCCATAAGATTATCATCGTCATGAGCCTTGCTTTCTTCAATTCCTGTGCCGTAGAGACAGCCCTGTGCACAATTTAATGCATCAACCATAAATGGAAGAGCTTTATTATTTTCAATACGTTCCTGGTAGCTCTTCAAATATTCATACATATGCTTTTCGCCTTCTGCCTGACGAATAAATACTTCATCCCCTAGGAACCAGTAAACATTTTCCTTTAAACCACCAGGCATTGGATAGATAGAACCAAGACCATAGTCAATCTCATCCTTTGCAAGCTTTTTGCCCTTGAGGTTATGACGTTTTATGTACTCGATTAGATGAGCAAATGTTACATTGTATGATATGTAACCGCCACAATTAGGGTCTTCGATTTCATTCTTTTTGGCAATACAAGGACTGATAAAGGCAAATTTATCAGTAACATTTTTGTATTTTCTCATATAAATGGCACTGCACATCATTGGACTGTGTACAGGCATAAGCTTTGGCAGTAAATCAGGCATATATTTTTCAATGTATCCTACAACAGCAGGACATGGTTGTGATATTCCTCCATAGAACTTGTGGGAAGTAATATAGTTTAGATATGCCCAGGTTGTAATATCCGCACCAAATGAAACACTTATTATTCGATTTGCTCCGGCTTCTTTTAATATACCAAGATACTCTTCGTATTCATCAGGATAATTAGCCATAAATGCCGGTGCAAGAAGTAAGGTTGTTTTTTCACCTTTCTTTAAATCTGCAAAGAATCTCTCTGTGTCATCACTGAAAGATCTGGCACCATGCTTACATGCATCGAAGCAGGCTCCGCAGGAAATACAGGCATCACCATTAACCTCGATACTGGATTTTTCGTTTTCAGCAATAATTGCATGATTTGCACCCTGAACAGGACAGACAGAGATACACTTGTTACATGCAACACAATTTTCATTGGTATAAACCAACCCTTTACTGATACTAGACATAATTTCACGCTCCTTATATTTCATATATCTATTGAATTTTAAAACACGATGTAGATATTGTTTCTATTATACAATAGAGTACAGTTAATGTCAAACTTGTAAAAATGGTTTGAATTTGATATACTTTTAAAGAATGAAAACGTGAAAGGAAAAGGATTATGAAAAGAAAACTTTTATCAATAACACTTATTTTATGTATATTTGCGACTATGCTTGTAGCCTGCAAGAAGGAAAATGAAGGCGAGGCGACTGACAACAAAGGAGCTTCAAACAATGAAGCAACATCTATTAACATAAACATTGGTTGTATGAAAGGGCCTACAGGGATAGGTATGATTAAGCTGCTTAATGATTCTGATGAAGGTATCTCTGCAAATAATTATAATTACACAATTGCAGGTACGGCTGATGAGATAAGCACTGCCCTTGTTAAGGGCGAGCTTGATGTGGCAGCAGTTCCATGCAATCTTGCAAGTGTGCTTTATAATAAGACAGAAGGAGAAGTAGTAACGGTAGCAATCAATACACTTGGTGTGCTTTATATAGTGGAAGCCGGTGAAAGCGTTAATGAAGTTGCTGACCTTAAGGGAAAGACCATATACTCCACAGGCCAGGGAACTACGCCTGAGTACACTTTAAGATATTTATTAACAGAAGCTGGAATTAATCCTGATAATGATGTTAACATTCAATATAAGTCAGAAGCGGCGGAAGTATTAGCGGCGCTGACATTGGATACAGAGGCTGTTGCAATGCTTCCACAGCCTTATACAACAGTGGCGTTAAATAGTAATGAAAGTATGCGTATTGCACTTGATGTTACGGCAGAATGGGAAAAGTTACCATCGGATAGCACTGTAGTCACAGGGGTGCTTGTTGCACGTAAATCCTTCATAGAAGCCAATGAAGAAGGCTTTGCAAAGTTTTTGGAGGAATATAAGGCTTCGACAGAGTACGCAAATTCCAATGTGGAAGAAACAGCTGCTCTGTTAGAAAAGTTTGATATATTTAAAGCGGCAATAGCAAAGAAAGCAATTCCATATTGTAATGTTACATTTATCGATGGTACAGAGATGAAGGAAAAAGCTATGGCTTATCTGCAGGTGATATTTGACCAGAACGCCAATGCTGTAGGGGGCAAATTAGAGGAAGGAATGTTCTATATTGAGAGCAAGTAAGAAAAAAGAGAATAATTTTATAAGTAAAGCTTCTTACATAGTGGTGGTTGCTGTGTGGATTATTATTTGGCACATTGCAGCCCTTGTAATAGACAGTGAAATATTTCTTCCGACACCGGGAAAGGTGTTTTCGGTGTTAATAAATGATATGTTGCCGTCAAATGAATTTTGGAATAGTTTATTATCGTCTATAGTTCATATTGCCAAAGGGTTCATTATCGGAGGAGTGTTGGGAATAGTTCTTGCAGCATTGTCATCATTTTGTACCCCGATAAAATTATTATTATGGTTTCCAATTAAGGTGATTAAATCTATTCCTGTAGCCTCGTTTGTCATACTGACACTTTTGTGGGTGGATGCAGAGCAATTGGCAATAGTTATTCCGGCAATGATTGTGCTGCCTGTGCTATATATTAATACCCTTACAGGGATTGAGCAGACCGATGTTAAGCTGATTGAGATGGCGGAGGTATTCAGAGTTCCATTAAGAAAACGAATTATGAGTATTTATATTCCAAATGCGTTACCTTATGTATTATCTGCCTGTTCATTGGCTGTGGGAATGGCATGGAAATCAGGAATTGCAGCTGAGATTATAGGTCTTGCCAAAAATTCAATTGGCAATGAGCTGTACAAGGCTAAGCTTTATCTTATGATACCGGAGCTGTTTGCGTGGACTATTGTAATTGTGATTTTAAGTATTGGTTGTGAATCAGCTATTAAGTTTTTTATAAAGCGTGTGAAGGCATGAGCTTTGAAATGAGGAAGTTATGGAAAACAACAAAATAAAAAATATAGAGATAAAAAATTTGTCATTTTCTTATGACGAAAAAAGTGTATTTGTGGATTTTTTTGCAAGTTTTCCTGCAGGAGAAATGTCCATAATAATGTCTCCGTCAGGAAGTGGTAAGACTACCTTGCTATATTTGATTGCCGGGTTGATAGACCCGGATGAAGGTGCTATAGAATGTCCTAATGATGCAAAAAAAGTTTCATTTGTATTTCAGGATGATAGGCTGATTGAACAATTAAGTGTTGAAAAAAATATTAGATTTGTCAATTCGAAATTGAAGGATAAAGAGATTGAGGAATGCTCGGAGCGTTTAGGAATAAAGGATATGATGACTAAAAAAGTTAAATGCTTAAGTGGTGGTGAAAGGCAGAGAGTAGCTATTGCAAGGGCACTTTTGGCCGATTATGATATTCTTCTGTTAGATGAGCCATTTACAGGAATTGATGATGAAAATAAAAATAGAGTTATAGAATACTTAAAGGAAAAAACAAGAGGCAAGACAGTTTTGCTTGTAACTCACGATAAGGAAGAGGCAGAAGCTTTAGGGGCAAAGGAAGTATTGAAGGGACTAAAAAATAATGGTTGAAAATGTAAACATTTGGTTGTATAATGATTAGTAGTGACTAACAAAAGATAGGGATGTAATACTAAAGTTTGTTACATATACCTCTCGTTGACATATGTGAAGGAAGCAATCGATGGAAGGCAACATTTTATTTAACCAGATGTATTATAGAAAATCAAATATAGACAAAGGTGCCGTGATTAAAGTGTTGAAGGCCCATGGTCATCGAATGACAAAGCAGAGAAGTATGCTGCTTGATGTTATTTTGGAGAATAATTGTACCAGTTGCAAGGAAATTTATTACAGAGTCAGCAAACAGAATTCGAAGATAGGACTTGCAACAGTGTATAGGTTCGTAGTCGTGTTGGAAGGCATTGGTGTAATTAACAGGGAAAGCATATATAGGCTGTCAGATGGTACAGACTGTGATGTATTAGGTATAGTGGAATTTGAGGATGGCAGCAGGTCAAAGTTGAATAGGGATGTATGTTCCAGGGTTGTTATGGAAGGCCTAAAGGTATGTGGTTATGATAAGAAAATAAAAAGAGTGATAATTGGCGAATTTGCCATAGGATAATCCTTATTGAGAAAATTTCTCGGTAAGGATTATTTTAATGGAAACAGGCGTGTTTTCGAGGTATAATTACAAAAAATATTATACGAGGAGATGTTACATATGTTAGATATTATTAAGAAAATTGATGCTAAGAAAACAGGAATCTTTGCTGCGGGAGTTTTGTTTGGAACTGCCGGAATAAAGCTTTTATCAAGTAAGGATGCGAAGAAGGTATATACTCAGTGTACAGCAGCAGTGCTTCGCGCAAAGGAATGTGTTATGAAGACTGTAACAAATGTTCAGGAGAATGCGGAGGATATTTACGCAGAGGCAAAGCAGATTAACGAAGACAGAAAGGTTTCAGAAGAAGAGTTTGAAAATGAAGTTTAGGATAGAGCACGAGATAAAGGGGCGTATAAGAGTTCATGTTTTTAAGTCTCAGATGTCCTTTAAGGAAGCGGATATTTTGCAATACTATCTTGAATCAAAGGAATACGTCACATCGGCAAAGGTCTATGAGAGAAATTGTGATGTGACTATTTGTTATACAGGTGAAAGGGCACTGATTATAGATACATTAAAGCATTTTTCATATGATGATGTGTCAGTGCCGGAGTATGTATGGCAGAATTCCAGTCGTGAGGTTAACAGAGAGTATTGGGATAAGCTTGTCAATAAGGTTATCAATCGTGCTGTCAGAAGGTATGTGGTGCCATTGCCCATCAGAGAGGTTGTTACACTTTGCAGGGCGGCGAAATATATATGGAAGGGTGTACATACACTGGCCCGGAAGAAAATAGAAGTGCTGGTGTTGGATGCAACGGCCATAGCGGTGTCCGTATTTCGTGGGGACTTAAAAACGGCAAGCTCAGTAATGTTCCTTTTAGGAATAGGTGAGTTATTGGAGGAATGGACACATAAGAAGTCCGTGGATGACCTGGCAAGAAGTATGTCCTTGAATATCAGTAAGGTATGGTTATTAACTGATGGAGCTGATAATGCTGATAAAAGAGAGGTTCTTGTGGATGTCAAGAATGTCTGTCAGAATGATATAATAGTGGTTCATGTTGGAAACGTGATTCCATTTGATGGTATTGTTGTGGGTGGTACAGGAGCAGTTAATCAGGCCTCGTTGACAGGTGAAGCCTTGGCGGTTGCCAAGGAGGCAGGAGGGTATGTGTATGCCGGTACTGTCTTAGAGGAGGGCGAGCTGAATATTCAAGTCAAGGAGACTACAGGCTCCAATAAATATGAGAAGATTGTTTCGATGATTGAGGAATCTGAGAAGCTTAAATCCACAATGGAAGGAAAGGCAGAGCATTTGGCTGATAAGCTGGTGCCGTATACATTGCTTGGAACAGCACTTGTTTATATGCTTACAAGAAATACAGCAAGAGCATTGTCCGTACTGATGGTTGACTTTTCGTGTGCATTGAAGCTTGCAATGCCTATATCGGTGCTGTCTGCCATAAGAGAGGCAAGCAGTCATAATATTACCGTCAAGGGTGGAAAGTTCTTAGAGGCCATACAGGAGGCAGATACTATCGTATTTGATAAGACAGGAACCTTGACCAATGCAACACCTACGGTTGTGGATGTTGTTCCATTCATAGATGAGGAGCCGGATGAGCTTTTGCGTATTGCGGCCTGTCTTGAGGAGCATTTTCCTCATTCCATGGCAAGAGCTGTGGTTAATGCGGCAATTGAAAAGGGGCTGACACACGAGGAAACTCACTCTAAGGTAGAATACATAGTGGCTCATGGCATATCTTCAATGGTTGATGGCAAGAAGGTAGTTATAGGAAGCTATCACTTTATATTTGAGGATGAAAAGTGTGTTATTTCTGAGGATATGAAGGAAAGATTTGACAGCCTGCCGGAGGAATATTCTCATCTGTATCTTGCCATAGAGGGAAGGCTTGTGGCAGCAATTAGTATTGAAGACCCACTTCGCGCAGAAGCAAGGGCTGCAATAGCTGCGCTTAAGGCTGCCGGATTTGCAAAGATTGTAATGATGACAGGAGATAGTGAAAAAACTGCACGTTCCATCGCTGCAAGAGTAGGTGTTGACGAATATTATGCAGAGGTACTGCCTGAGGAAAAGGCTGAATTTATTGAAAGAGAAAAGGCAAGAGGAAAAAAGGTAGTGATGGTAGGCGATGGAATCAACGATTCGCCGGCACTTTCAGCGGCAGATGTGGGAATTGCCATCAATGATGGTGCGCAGATTGCAAGAGAGATTGCGGATATAACCATTGATGCCGGTGATTTGAATGAGCTTGTAACTCTTAAGCTTATAAGCAATGGTCTGGCTAAAAGAGTGAAGAAGAATTATCGTAATATTATGGGTATTAATTCTGCGCTTATAATGCTTGGTGTATGCGGAGTGATACAGCCTACAACCTCTGCATTGGTGCACAATTCATCCACATTGGCCATAAGTCTTTCAAGTATGCAGAATTTAATAGGTGAGTAATTTTATCTAAGGCTTCTAAAGCCTAAATATATAGCCGGCAGATGTTGGTCTGCCGGCTATATGTTTTGTCGATAATGTTTTAAATATTATTCAATTTTCTTAATACAGTCACAATCGGCATAATAAGCAAGCCACAAAAGAAATTGCTTATGCCATGTATTAAATCAAATGGAAGTCCGGCTATAATCCAGGCGATGGTTGTTTTAAAATCAAATCCAAACATAATCGCCTGAGCAGGAGCATAAAGCGTTCCGTATAAAAAGCCGTGTAATGAGCACACTATCATATATACAATAGGTTGTGCCTTCTTAGGTAGCTTCTTTGGAATAAGCATGGTTATTCCCCAAAGGATTGTCCAAATATAAAGATATGGTATCCACCATGCAGAAAAGCCGGCAAATAGACCATTTAACAATACATAAATGTATATTGGATATAGGGCTTTTTTTCTGTATACAATTGTAAAAGCAATGGTAAATACTCCTAAAAGATGTATATTGGGAAACATTTCCATAAGCATCTTGGAGGCGTACATAAGTGTACCCAGCATTGCAAATATGGTTAATTCCTTTGTTGTAAGCTTCATTATTTTTCCACCTGAAATGTATATGTTTTTCCTTCTTCAATATCTGTTACATCAACGCCACTCATAGCGTATTGTCCATCAACATAGAATGCCCAGTATGTCTGGTCTTTGTCGTAATCAGCCAGTATTCCGTTTACTTTTTTTACATAAAGACCATAGTCGCCCTCTTCGCCTTCTATTAGGCTAAGCTCTAGCAAGGCATCGCCAACAGTCTTTTTGTCTGTATGAATTTCAAAGGTGGTTTCATTGCCAGCCTTGTCTGCAACAGTGAAGTTGAATTTGGTTTTACCTTCGCCTAAAACAGTTTTGTTATCAGAAGAAGTATTATTATTTGTGGCTTCTGTTGTCTGGGGATTTTCATTTGAGTTGTCAGTCACATCATCCTTCCTGCATCCCATTACACCAAACGCTAAAGTGAAGATAAGTGCAGTCAGAATAAGTAAGGATTTGAATTTGTTGTTTGTTGATTTCATTTGCGTATTTCCTCCATTTCGTGCAAAAAAATATCCTTTACCACTTGGCAAAGGATAATACACAAATATGCCTATGAACCAATGATTCATAGGTATTTTATGTACTACCAGTTACTCGTGGCATCAAAGCTGAAGCTTTGTGTACTATAATCAGGCAGGTCTCCCGGCTTAAAGATCACAGCTGTAGCCGCCTTCCCGGTTGCCCAGTGGCTTGTCATGTATTGCAATACATTAGGCTTAGCTCCCTAATTACGGTGACGAGTTCGTACAGGATTTGCACCTGTTTCCCTTTTCACCAGAACCAACTAAAAGTTCTTCTGACACCTGATTATTATTGAATTTTAATTCGTAGGAAATGATAACACAAAGCTTGGAAAATTTCAACCATTAACTTTACAAAGCCATAATCAGGATGTAAACTATAAAATAATACATCAAAAACAAAGGCAGTGGGAAATATGAAAAATCAAAAACTTTACAGAGGAATTATATACATATTAGGTTTACTTATACTTGCATTTGGCATAACATTAAATACAAGAACCAATCTTGGTGTTTCGCCGTTGATATCAGTGGCATATTGTGTATCAAGGCTTGTGGATATTGACTTTGGTGATGCCACTCTTGTTTGGTACATAATCTTCGTTTTGGTTGAGATAGTCTGCCATATCAGTATGAAGAGGTATAAGGTGATATTGGCGGATATTCTGCAAATTCCATTGAGCATTGTATTTACGAGATTTATGAATGTATTTACTGCAGTGATTCCCAATATGACAGGAAATATTGTGGTAAGACTGGTATTGCTGCTTGTAGCAATTATATTGACAGGTATGGGAATTGTGCTTACATTAAATGTGAGACTGATACCGAATCCGGGAGATGGCATAGTACAGGCTTTATCAGATGCATGTGGTAAAAAGGTCAGTACGGTGAAGAATATCTTGGATGCAGTTTGTGCTTCGGCAACCATAGTGATTGGTCTGCTTTTTGCCGGAAAAGTTATAGGCATAGGTGTTGGAACTATTTTGGCTGTGATTTTTGTTGGAAGAGTGGTGGCAGTTGGCAACCATCTTTTTAAGGAAAAGATAGTCAAGTGTAGTGGGTTGGAGTGGACGAACTAAATAATATGGCTAAGAATTGGGTTGAGTCACAATTCAAAAAAAATGCAAATGGTGAGGTTTGACTTCACCATTTGCATTTTTATAACCCAAATTACCAATATCGTCCAACTTGTCTACGGTTACGAATAATATTCTTTCAAATATTCCTCAGATTCCTGTTCAGAAAGCTTAAATTTGCTGATTAGCTTCTCTTTGATTTGTTCTTTGGTAAAATTATCTTCTTTGTATGATTCGATAAAAATACGAATGTTTTCTCTGCGCTCTATTGCTCTGCCTTCGGTTTTGCCCTTAGCCATGCCATCAGTATAACCATGATATTCTGCAGATTTCATTATCTTTTCCATCGACATATAGC
>CAYWDL010000060.1:0-9517 GCA_964457015.1 uncultured Roseburia sp.
GCTATCGATAAGGAAATGGATGCTCTTACAAGCGAACTTAACAGAATCGCATCTACAACACAGTTCAACACAATGAACTTATTGAGTGGTGGATTCACAGGTAAGAAGCTTCAGGTTGGTGCTTTGAATGCACAGACAATTGAAATCTCAATCGGAGCTATGAATGCATCAACATTATTTGGTGGTGCTCCAGCAGATAAGATTAAGGTAGATACTAATGAAAATGCAGGTACTACAATGTCTATAATTCAGGCAGCTATCTCTAAGGTATCTACACAGAGATCAGCACTTGGTGCTATCCAGAACAGATTAGAACATACAGTTAAGAATCTTGATACAACGGCTGAAAATACACAGGCTGCTGAATCACGTATTAGAGATGTTGATATGGCTGAAGAAATGGTTTCATACAGCAAGAATAATATTCTTATGCAGGCTGGACAGTCAATGCTTGCTCAGGCGAATCAGCAGACACAGGGCGTTTTATCATTACTTCAGTAATTAGAATAAATAAAAAAAGCGTTGCTTTTCCGAGCAACGCTTTTTTTAGAAAAGGAGTTTACTATGTTATTATCTGAGAAAATTGATGAAATAATTGAACGAAATATAAAAATATCTGATGAATTATACGCTGTGAATAACGGAGTAATTATTGAATTTTCAGATAAGAATGTTGATAATATTCAATTAATGAATATGTTTATAAGCATAATTCCTGCATTAATTAAAATGGGACTTGACATTGAAGAGGATATTCCGTTAAGACAAATAAAAAATATGGAAAAAGCATTGGAAACAAAAGATTTTATGATGTTGGCGGATACGTTGAGATATGAGGTAAATGATACATTGTCAATAGTAAAAGAATTGGTGGTGGAAGGAGTTATTAAAAATGAAGAATTATTATGATGAAAATTACAGTGCTTTTATATGTAAACATTCAAACAATGATTACATTGAAGAAGAAAAAGAAGAATGTCAAGTGTTGTTGACAAAAGATATTTCTGGTAACGATTTGTTAGGAATAAGAAAAGCAGATAAAGATAGATTTATTGGAAGTGTTTATGATAACGAGTATTTTATCAATAGATGGGTTGACAGTGTTGAGGTAAATAGTTATAAGGCGATAATATTTATATTTGGATTGGGTGAACTGAAATGTATAGAAAGATTGATGGAAAAGTTACCTGATAATCAGATTATTATATATGAACCTAATGTGGGATACTTAAAGACTATGATGGAAACATTTGATATGAAAAATGTTATTTGTAATAGTAAAGTAGATATTGTTGCAGGAAGCAAAGGACTTCAATACCTACAAGGTTTGTGTTTTGATTTATTGGATTTAACAAATTATAGCAATTTAGTTATTAAGGAAATGCCACAATATAGAGAATTATATGAGCTTGAAAGAATCAAAATTGAATTGTTGATTCAGGAGACTGTTATAAAATTGATAGCAGATAAGAATACGATAAAAGCATTTGGAAAAGAAAGATTGGAAAATGAGCTAGCAAACTTATATTATGCAGCGGTATCAAACAATATACGAGAAGTGATAGATGAAATTAAAGAAAAAAAGAATAATACAGCTGTTTTGGTTTCAGCTGGTCCTTCTCTTGAAAAAAATGTTCATTTGTTAGAGGAAGTTAAGAATAAAGCTTTCATAATAGCTGTTGATACTGCTATAAAGCCTTTGCTTAAAATTGGTATAAGACCAGATATAACCATTACGGTAGATTCTCATAAACCGACAGAGTTGTTTATATATGAGGGACAAGCTGTTGATATTCCAATGGTAGTATATCTTCAATCTAATAAAGAGGTTCTCAAAGATTATCGTGGAAAAATGTTTTTCTCTTACAACTATGACAAATTATTTGCTAGATTATATGATAAAGAAGATTATTTGAACATTTTTTTGAACTCGGGAGGTTCTGTTGCAAACGATGCATTATCGTTTTTGGTTGAATGTGATTTTAGTAATATTATATTGATAGGACAGGATTTGGCATATACAAATAAGCGTACGCATATAGGAACCGCTTATGATGATGAAAAGAAAATAATGTTGAGCGATAATAAAAAGTATTTTGAGGTTGAAGACATATATGGAGATAAAGTTTTAACTGAAGAAAATATGAATTTTTATCGTAAGTGGTTTGAGATGGTGATTAGAAATAATCCTAAATACAATATTATTGATGCGACTGAAGGTGGTGCTAAAATTGAAGGTTCTAGAATTATGACTTTTAAAGAGGCTATTGATGAATACATAACTAAGTTGCCAGAGATTGATTATGAGAAAATTATAAGAGAAGTAGAGCTTCCAAAGGATGAAGATATTGCAGAAAAGATAGGTCGCATAAAATTGTTTACGGAGGATATAGAAAAAACTCAAAAGGATTTAAAGAAAGCTGTTAGTTTATATGATGAGATGGATGAGATGAACCGTAAGGGAAAACAATATTCGGCTAGATTTAAGAAAATAAGCAATGATGTATCTGTGCTAATGAATGAAATTCAAAATAGCGTTTTGGCTGCATTAATGTCATATATTCAGGATGATGAAGAATTTGAGGTTTTGGGAAACATATATGAAAATAAGGGCAGCTTATATGATGAGATGAAGCTTATCATTGAAAGTGGAAAGAAGATGATGCAAAAGTATATAAATAATATTGATAATATTAAAGAGAAAGTTGAAAATATGATACATGAAAAAATAGATGTATTGTAATGATGCGTGGAGGCAATATGAACGAACGTAAGATAGCATTCATACTATGTATGACGAACGAACAAGAATATGCGGAATGCAAAAGATATCTAGATAGGCTTGTGGTGCCGGATGGTTTTGAGACAGATGTTATAACCATTCAGGAGGCACCGTCTATGTGTGCCGGGTATAATGCTGGAATGCAAAGTACAGATGCTAAATATAAGGTTTATATCCATCAGGATACATTTATTATTAATAAGAATTTTATAGCAGATATGCTGAAAGTATTTGAGGATGAAAATGTGGGGCTGATGGGAACTTTAGGGGCGAGAAAATTGCCGTCAAATGGACATGCTGTGAGTTCATGGGATACGGGTAAGGTGTATCATAATGGAAATAATTATGATCTTGGATATCAAGAAAAAGGTAGAATATATACAGAAGTTGAAGCTGTTGATGGTTTATTAATAGCTACTCAATATGATATTGCATTTAGGGAAGATATTTTTTTTGAATTTGATTTTTATGATATTTCTATTTGCATGGAATATAGAAGAGCTGGATTTAAGCTTGCTGTAGCAAATCAGGATGAACCATGGGTTTTCCATAACAACAAATTCAGTAAGATGACTAAATATGATAATAATAGAAAAAAATTTATTGATGAATACAGAGCGGACTTTGAGTTGAAAGATGAGGACAAGGAGTTAGATGATATTGAATATGAAATTGGAAAAGTAGAGTCGTTAAAAGCGTTTGAAAAACTGATTGATGAAGGGCATATGGAAGCTGTATGTAAGACAATATTAGGACAAAAATATGATTATTTATGGCTTAAAGATATAACTATTTTGTCAAGAATATACGTTATCGAAAGAGATAAGAATTCTGCGTTTCAATGGAATAAAGGAATATCAGATATATATGATAAACTTAATGATTTAAAAAATTTTTTAAAGAGAGTTGAGTATAACGTAGAAATGGAGGGTGATGAATATAGATATTATGGTCTAAAATATTCTTTTGAAACAATGGTTATGATCGCAGCATCTCATTGTATAAAAGCAAAAAGCGTTGTTGACAAAATTCAGTATTATGTAGGAAAAAAATATGTTGGTAATATCAAAAGCATATTGACAGATGAGCACGCTTGGTTTGAAGAAAAAGTATTGAGAGATAATTTGCAGCATTATAATTTGGAAAAATGGAAAGAGAAAAAAATCCCCATAGTTATTGATTCTTTAGAAAATATAAATAGTGTAGATATAATGATAAATGTGTTGAAAGATGCAGGTATTATAGATGATGCAATTGTCTTTTCAAAAAAAGACGGAAAAGGCAGTAAGATTTTATGTGAAGAAAATGTAACAGTTATCATTGCGGGTTCAATGTACTTTAAATACTTTTTATATGAAAATGAATGGAATGTAGGAAAGGTTATATATATTGGTAACAGAGAGGATATATACAATTATACAATTCATTTGGAAAATACAACAATAGAGATAAAGAGTATAGAAGATATTGCAAACGAAATATATAAAACAAATGAGTATAGCTTATATGTGACTTTGGGTCAGATGCTTAGTCAAAAAAATGACGCACAAGCGTATTTGGCATATGAACAAGCAAAATATTATAGCAAAAATTCAAAGGAACGTATGAAGGTTATTGATATGCAGTCAAAACTTATAGACGTAGCTGTTAATAAGACATCTATTATTATTTTGTCATATAATACACTGGAAAAGACAAAAAATTGTGTTGAGTCAATAAAAAACAGTACAAATTCTGAGGATTATGATATTGTTATAGTGGACAATGGGTCTGTTGATGGTAGTGTGGAGTATTTGCAATCTCTTATGGGAGTGAAGGTGATTTTTAACAGAGAAAACAAAGGTTTTGCAGGTGGCTGTAACCAAGGAATAGCTCTTTCGGAAAAAGAGAATGATATTTGGCTTCTTAATAGTGACACATTGGTTCCTGAGAATGCATTATTCTGGCTTAGAATGGGATTATATAGTGATGAGAACATAGGGGCAACTGGAAGTGTAAGTAACTATTGTCCAAATTATCAGAATATTGTTGAGACAAATGTGGATGATACAAATTATAAAATTATAGCTGAGCAATATAATAAATACAAAGAGGATGCGTTGGAACAGAAGAACTGGTTAGTTGGCTTTTCAATGCTGATAAAAAGGGAGGCGCTTGAAAAGACAGGTTATCTGGATGAGAGATTTTTTCCGGGAAATTTCGAGGACAACGATTTGAGCTATAGGTTGATTGAAAAAAGGTATAAGCTAATGTTGTGTCATAATAGCTTTGTGTTTCATTATGGTAGTACAAGTTTTAAGAAAAGTAAGATAGTAAGTTCGGCATTAATTGATAATAAGGCAAGATTTGTTGAAAAGTGGAAGTTTGATCCGGAGGATTATACGGCAATTAAAACAAGGCATATATCAATGATAGATAGGAAAAAATATGAAGAGTTCAGTGCAATTGACTTGAATGCCGGCGTGGGTGCAACTATTGCAAGAATAAAATATATGTATAAAAATGCATATGCAGTAGGTGTTGAAGAGCGTCAAGAGGCTGCTAGAATTGCCAATCTTAATGGTTGTAAGGTAAGTAATGATGTCGACAGATATTTTGATTATGTGTTGACAGATAGGGTGACAAAAGAAGTACTTGCAGATGCTATGGCATGTATGAAATATAATGGGGTGCTAATTGGTTGTCAGGAAAACAGATATTATAATGAGCTTAACAATAAAAATATAGGTTTGACAGCTGATGAAATTATTACAATTTTGAATGAGGGCGGATTTAAGATTATTGATTTTTCATTTGAAAAAGGTACATTTTTAGATGGAGAATCTATATCTAAAATGTGCAAGAAATACAATTGTGATAGAAAATTTATACTAGCAAAAAAGTACTATTTTATTGCTAAAAGCAACTAATAATTTATACGAAGGAAGGCGCACAATTATGGGGAATAATGAGAGAATTATTGATATGGCAAATATTATAGATAAAGAAAATATAGTCATTTATTTGGGGAAAAATATTGATTCGTCAAGTATAGTGACTAATGCTGTTATGCTTGTAACTCATGAATTTACCAGGACAGGTGCGCCTATTGTTTTGCTGGAAATGGGGAAGATTTTAGCAAGCAAAGGTGTATCTGTATGGGCGTTATGTGAAAAAGAGGATTCTCTTATGGAGGATTATATTGCGGCAGGTATAAATGTTGTGATTTACTCTAAGTATGCAAGTGACGATAAATGGTTGTATCAATGTAGACATATATTTGATTTTTGGTGTGTTAATACATTAACATTGCTTGGTTTCTTTGATAAATTGAATAATTCCACGGAAAATGTTATTTGGTGGCTTCATGAAGATGAAACATTTTTTGAGCATTATGAAGCGTTGTTAGAAAAAATTGAATTAAGTATCAGCTCTAAAATAGTGGCTGCAGGTCCTTATGTTAAGAGTATGATAAAAAAGTATATGAATTTGGATGCGGATATTCTGAATTTTTCAATTGAAGATGCAGGAATAAGCGTAAAACAGCATAAAACAAATGACAAAGTCAAGTTTCTTCAGATTGGAACTATTAATGAAAAAAAAGGTCAGGATATTACTGTTGATGCAATTAATTTATTGGATGAAGAGACTTTAAATAAAGCGGAGTTTGTTTTTTGTGGTAATAGGAAAAATGCAAATGAAAATGAGCTAAAAAAGATAGATGAATTAGTTAAAATAAATAATAATGTAAAGAGGATTGATGAAGTAGACAGGGAAACATTGTACAAAATGTATGATGAATTAGATGCTGTAGTAGTTGCGTCGAAAATTGAACCGACATCAGCAGTTATGGTAGAGTCTATGATGAAGGGGATACTAGGTATATGTTCGGATGTGTGTGGTGTTACATATTATCTTGAGGATAATAAAAGTGGATTTATTTTTAAATCAGAGGATGCACAAGATTTGGCTAATAGAATAAAGCATATTATTGATAATGTTACAGAATTGGATGAAGTAAGAAAAAATGCCAGAAAAGTGTATGAAGAAGTATACGCAGAGCCTGTATTTGAAAAAAATATGGAAAATCTTCTTCGATGGGCAGAAAGCAATCAAAAATTAATGAAGAGAAATCCAATGGTGAGTATAGTGGCTGTTACATCAAATAATGGTTTGGGTTTGCTGAATTCTTTGAATAGTATATATAATCAGACATATAAGAATATTGAGATTGTAATAGTAGATGATTGTTCTACAGATGGAACTTTAGAAATTATAGAGCAAAGATTTGGAGATAAAACCAACATTAAATACTTTATTAATGATAGTGTTATGGGTAAAGGTGCGTCGTATAATCTTGCATTGGAGAATTGTTCAGGGGAATACATATCATTTATTGAACCGGGCGATGAATGGCTTAAAGACAAGCTGGAGCACCAAATGGATGTTCTGATTCCGAATGATAATATAGACGGAATATATTCTTTTGCGCAGGTTATAGATAAAAGAGGCAAAAGTGTATTGTATCCATTTATAAGTGCGGATGAACCTGCCTGTGTCAAGAATAACATTAGTTTGTTGATGATGAAAAGCCATAATTACGTTAATATAGGTACTATAATTTTTAGAACGGAAGTATTTACGAGAATATCGGGGTTTAATACTGATTTAAACGAGAACGCTGCATATGAATTTTTATTTAGAGAGTTAGGAAAGTTAAGGTTTTACAGAATACCTGATATAATGATGGTTACAAGGAATGCTCCAATTAATAAAAATAGTATTGAAGATTATATCAAAGCAAATTACTATATCTTGGTCGGAGAAGCAGAATATATCAATGGTTATCCTTTTAAGGAAGTGTTTTTCAATGATATTTATGAAGATATGAAAAGCTTGGGCGTAGAAGATGTCTTTATGGAACTCTTGGAACAAGAAAATGGTTATGCAAAATTAGTTGAGGTGAAAAAGAAAAAGTTCAGTGATAATCAGTGTGTAATAAAAAATATATCAGAGGTAGAAAATTGTGTAGGCTGTGGTAATTGCAATAATATATGTCCGGTACAGGCTATAAGATTTGAATATGATGAGTATGGTTTTAAAACACCAGTAGTAGATAATGATAAATGTATTGAATGTGGAAAATGTACATTGGTATGCCCGTTATGTAATAAAGTTAAAGGAATTCAATTTCCAAATGAATGTTTAGCGGTGCAAACTGAGGATACATACAGAATGAAAGCTTCTTCAGGAGGTGTTTTTCCAGCAATGGCAATGGACTTTGTTGAAAAGGGCGGTTATGTATGTGGAGTGGTTTTTGATGATGACTTTATTGCAAAACACATTGTGACAAATAACATTGCCGAAGTAGAGAATATGTTTGAGTCAAAGTATATGCAAAGCGATTTAAATGATTGTTTTATAAAAATACAGAGACTTCTTGAAGCAGGAAAGAAAGTATTGTTTTCAGGAACTCCTTGTCAAAATGCATCGTTATATCAATATCTAAATAAAGATTATGATAATTTGTTCAAGGTTGGGATTGTATGCCATGGGGTACCTTCTCCGAAAATATTTAAAGAATATATAAAAGAAAAGGCAAAAAAAGAGATTAAAGAGGTATCGTTTAGAAGGAAGGAAAAATTAGGTTGGCAGTCAGGCTTATATATTAAGTTTGAAGATAGCACAGAATTAATTAATGAATCTTCCGAAGACCTCTATATGAATCTTTTCTTGGAAAATGTTATTTTGCGTGAGAGCTGTTATGATTGTAAATTCAAAGATTTATTGTATTGTGACATCTTATTGGGTGACTTTTGGGGAATAGGGAACATTAAGAAAATAGATGATGAAAAAGGTACCTCATACATATCTGTTGCAAGCGAAAAGGGACGCAGATTGATTGCGGGCATAGATAAGAGCGTAACATTATGTGAATCTATAAAAAACAATAAGTGTATTAAGTATAATTCTGCAATAAATTATTCAGTTGAGCGTAAAGTGGTAGTTGATAATTTTTGGAATAACTATATTGGCTCAAGTAAATTAGGAAATGCATTGGATAGAATGTGTGAAATGAAGCATTTCGATATTGCACTTGCATTAATGTGGTCAAGAAATTATGGTAATGCATTGACCAATTATGGGTTGTATAAAGCCCTAGAAAAATTAGGAAAATCTGTGGTTGTTTTAGATAATATGGGGACATTGTTTCCAAATGGAAAGTTTGAAATATTTGCACAGAAACATTATAATTGTAGCTCTAGTTATACTATAAAGGGAGATTATGCAAGAGTAGTTAAGCTTTCAGAAACATTTATGGTGGGATCGGATCAAACGTGGAATTATCAATGTGAATTAAATCATGGTTTTGGTAGCTATTATCAGCTTTCATTTGTACCGGATGAAAAGAAACTTCTGGCATATGGTCCTTCGTTTGGCTCTTCTATAGATTACAAAGAGGCTAATCAGGTCAAACATTTATATGAGCGCTTTGATGCTATTGGTGTAAGAGAGCAATACGGGGTTGATATTTTAAGCAGAGAATATGGTGTGAAATCAAAGTTAGTAGCAGATCCCGTGTTCTTATTAGGAAAAGAAGATTATGAGAAACTGGCAAGCGAAAGTAATTTGTCAATCGATAAACCGTTTGTAGTTTCATATATATTAAATCCTAATAAGAAAAAGATACAACTTGTAAATGATATTGCAAAGAAATTAGGTGCAGAGGTTATTAATATTATTGATTCTGATGAA
>CAYWDL010000061.1:0-9315 GCA_964457015.1 uncultured Roseburia sp.
TCACCGAATCGGTCCATTTCCATAATCATATATGTTCCTTGTCTGCCATCCTGCCTTGGATAAGAAATACTGCCAGGATTAATTATTGTTATATCATCGCGTATCTCAAGATGTGGTCGGTGTGTATGTCCATACATAACAATATTCACTCCTCTGGACAAAGCCTCATCAACAAGCATATCCACACCCAGAGACACATTATAATAATGTCCGTGGGTAACCATTATTTTATACTTTTCCACATTGAATACACACTCTTTGTCATAAGAAAAGAAAAAATCATTATTTCCTCTAACAACAATAACAGGGCAATCAACCAGCTCCTCAATAACCTCTTTAGAGCATTCTGTATCACCGCAATGTATCAACATATCAATTTTTCCAATTCGATTCACAACCTCACACAGATTTTCATTGTGTCGATGTGTATCACTAACAATTAGTATTCTCATATCCAAGCTTTTCCTTCATTAATCTTAATGCATTTCCACGATGGCTTATCTGATTCTTCATCTCAGGCTTCATCTCACCTGTTGTCATATCATATTCAGGTACATAAAGGATTGGATCATATCCAAATCCATATTTTCCTCTTTCTTCATAAGCAATCTGACCTTCAATTGTGCCTCTTGCCGTAATAACCTTTCCATCAGGAAATGCTGCAGCGATAACGCACACAAATCTGGCCGAACGTTCATCTCCCATAGCATCCTTAAGATTATCGATAATGGTCTGATTCTTTAAAGAATACGGTGTATCTTCACCTAAATATCTTGCAGAATATACTCCTGGTGCTTTATCCATATAATCAACCTCCAGGCCTGAATCGTCAGCCAGTACCATCTCTCCGGTGATTTCACATATGGCTTTAGCTTTTATTATTGCATTCTCCTCGAATGTTTCGCCATTTTCTTCTATATCTATATTTATATCCAAATCTCTCATGGACAGGATTTCAAAGCCGGTATCGGCCATAATCATCTTTATCTCATCCATTTTTCCCTGATTTGTTGTTGCAAATATAAGTCTTCTCTTACTCATAACTTTATGTCCCTTTCCTGCGAACAAGCTTTTAGTCCGCATTTCTCGTGTAACATTTCAGACAAACATTACACTCCTGTTCCTCCTCTGTATTAGTCCAATTTGTGCCATTTATACTAATATATCCCTCACCATCTGTAAGGTCAACATTTATTGAAGCAAAATCTCGCACAAGCTCTACTGCTACAGGCTTGTTAGTATTCGGTGTTTTAATATATACTATAACTGCGAACTTCTGTCCAGCCTGCACCTCTATCTCAGAGTTAAAATCAATGGTATAAAAGCCTGCATTCTTAAGTGTTCCGGTAGCCACAGTTTTTCGGTTATTCAGGGATTCCGGTCCCTCAAAATTCTCGCATACATAAACAGTATATTCCGTATCTTTACCCGTAGCATAAAAACCGACTGCAGATAAATATTCATTAGATTTAGCAGTATATGCATTTGCAAAATATGCATATTCTTTATCGTAACCAAGCATACCTCTATATCCGCATAAATCGGACTGGTAATTATTATCGTAATTATCAGTTGATTCTATACCTGTATATACAACATTTGTCATACCAATATTTGAATCACAATACGAAATGTAAATCAATCCACCATCGCCAAAATCCTCTCCCCAACTGTTCTGGCAGATAAATGCACCATTCTTTTCAATATCTGCATTAAAATTCTCCTTAGGATAATTATCATCCCAGCCAATTATTACAACATCATGATTTGGTTTATTCTCACCTATATAACAGTATGATGCATTCTCGCTATTATAGTGCTTTGAAGTACTCTCCGAGTTAAGAAGGGACATATAAATAGAAGTTTCAACGCCACCGTATTTATATACCATTTTCTTAATCTCCTCAAAATCACCTGCTTCAATCATCTGAATTTCCTGAACATGCACAACCGGCTCCAACGTACTATCCGTCATACGGTCCGCATATGGATCATCCTTTTCCCACACCGGCCCCTGCCATGCAGTAAGATAAGCCATCGCCATTGAATATTCACCACCGTCGTACTGAGTAAGACTGAATGAGTTATTCAATGTCATATGATCAACTGAAAATTCTCCTTCAAGCTCCGGTCTTATGGTTGTTTCAAGGGCTGTAAGAGCCGCACAGGCCCAACAGGTACCCAGATGCAACTGATTCTTGATTGTGCCCGCCTTTTCCTTATCCATATAATTATAATATGAAGGTAAATGATTCAGGAATTCCTTATTTCCTACCAAATAACCTGTGTTTTCCGCTGAATTCCAAGTGTAATCATAGCCCAAGCCGTCTACTATCGCTTCTATTGGAATGTATATTTCACCATCCTTTACTCTTGGCATTCCGGTAATGCTGAAATTGGCGCCATTAACCTCAATTGTTGACGAACTAATATTTAAGGTCATTTCCATATCGGCTTTTTCCACCAGTATCCTTACACCATTATATACATTAACAGTACAGTCAAAAACATCTGTCACCTCTGCGCTAGGTACCATTATATTCATCTTATCATCCATATATATACGATTTTTTTCCAAATCAACAAGCTTTCCGTCAAGGTATAGCTTAATTCCTTTTTCATTGACACTGTCAGAGATAATCTTTAACCATTCATCAGCTATCTGTATTGCCCTTTTATCTTCACATTTTGCAATGTACTCGTTTTTATTATGATTTATAAATCCTGTATAGCCTAAATACCCCAATGCTATCAACAGGATAACTATCCAAAAATATTTTACTCGACCCTTCATCTCAAGTTTTTATTCCTTTCTATTTTCTATAACTGCTTTTTTGGTGGTTTCGGTCCCATAAATTGATAGTAATATGTCTTTATCATACCATTATATATTTTTCTGTTCTTCGTAGCTTTAATCCCCATATCTTCCTCTGTATTATCATAAGAAGTTATTATATATGCAGACCAGCTATCCAAGGCCTTATATCTCTCACCAATTATCTGATAAAGACTTCTAAGATTTTCCTTCTCTTCAAGTCTCTCACCATACGGTGGATTAGTTATGATAAATCCGTACTTTTTATTGTGACTTAAATCACTGACACTCCTTGTTTGAAAATGAATCATATGGTCAACGCCGGCATCCTTTGCATTCTTTCTGGCAATCTTAACCATATCATCATCTATATCATAACCCTGAATTTCAACCTTTACGGTATCATCCATCATATCCCTTGCTTCATTTACAGCCTCATACCAGTACTTTTTAGGTATAAGGTTAGTCCATTTCTCTGCAGTAAATCTTCTGTTCATACCAGGTGCAATATTTGCTGCCATCATAGCTGCTTCAATGGGAATTGTCCCACTTCCACAGAATGGGTCCACTAAAATTCTATCCTTATTCCAAGGTGTAAGCTTTATAAGCGCCGCTGCCAGCGTTTCTGAAATTGGTGCCTTTGATGACAGCTTTCTATAACCTCTCTTGTGAAGCGATTCCCCTGAAGTATCTAAGGTTACAATAACCTCATCCTTATACAAAAATACTCTTATAGGATAGCTTTCACCATCCTCCTCAAACCACGATACATTGTAATCACTTTTCAATCTCTCAACAATTGCCTTCTTAACAATTCGCTGTATATCTGATGGGCTGAATAATTTACTTTTAACTGAAGCCGCCTTCGTTACCCAGAATTTACCATTAACCGGAATGAACTCCTTCCAGTCAAGGGCCTTAATTCCTTCAAATAATTCATCATATGTATATGCTTTAAATCTTCCAACCTGAATCAGAATTCTCTCTGCGGTTCTTATAAAAACATTTGCAAGACAGACTGCCTCTACATCGCCTTCAAATGTTACTCTTCCATCCTCAACACATACAATCTCGTATCCCAAATCCAATATTTCGTTCTTTAATACTGCCTCCATACCAAAATGACACGGAGCAACAAGCTTTAATCTATCCATTATTGTTAACCTTTTTTCTATGATATTTTACCCTTATATATTAAAACGTATCGACCTTTATGTCAATGAACTTCCTCTGTAATTTTTAATTCCTCCAATGACATTTTTTACCTGATATCCATATCGCGACAATGTTCTCGCCCCAATGACACTGCGCCCTCCTCTGCTACAATATACAACAATAATCTTATTCCTTGGTATGAAGTATATATTATTGTCCAATTCTTCAACAGACATATTAATAGCTCCTCTTATATGGCCCTGTTCATATTCGCCTTTTGTTCTAAAATCTATTATAACAGCTGCCTTATTATCAACATACCTGTCAATTTCTTCCGGATAAATGTTCTGAATTCCTTGCATTTTCAACATTCCTTAGCTTTTTTAATATTTTATTAAAAAATTTACAAAAATGTTACAAAAAGTGCTTGCATTATTTCGAACCTTATGATATTATACTCTTGTAAAAAGAAATACCCTTCAAATGTTTCTTTTTATGTTATAACCCCTTATTAATTATTTATACTCCCCTCAAAAAGGCAACTGGCGACAGTTGCCTTTTTACCCGTGTATATATCTATTTAAGCAACTTATACAACTGTCGGACAATCCACACAACTATTAAAATAGGAAGAACTATTTTCCAAAACACGACCAAGACTGCTCCTATAACAAATATCGCAAGGGCGCAAACTAAAACAATAATCAGTACTTTTTTTACTTTATCCAATATCCCTGCTTTTTTTTGAAGCTTAGGCTGTTCCTGTTCCTCATATGACGAATATGTTTCCTGTGAATAGGAGCTATTTTTCGCCGAATCCAAGATTGTTTTTGCTATTAACCTTGGATTTCCAAGACTTTTTATGACTTCTTCTTCACTTTTACCATTCATCTTTTCATTTTCAATATATTCATCATAATACTGAATATGACTATAAATTTCTTCTTTATTCATCCCACCATTTAAAGCATGAAATAAATTTTCCAAAAACTCTTTTTTCGACATTTGCTACTCCTTTCCACAGTATTAATCACCAGAATAATTTTCATAGAAGATTCCTACCACAAAAAAGGAACATGAAAATAAACATTTCCATGCTCCTTTGCAAAACGTGCGTGAGAAGATTCGAACTCCCGACACCTTGGTCCGTAGCCAAGTGCTCTATCCAGCTGAGCTACACGCACTCACCGTTGCTGTCACCAGCAACGTTATATATTTTACTTTCAAATAAGGATTATGTCAAGTAGTTTTTTACGAATTGAAGTTACTATTTTCCCCAACCCATTCTTTCTATACGAATATTGCTCAGGGCACACAATTCTCCTGTGAGTGAAATATATACAGGAAATTGCGTATTCAACGGAATCTGTATAACAGACTTTACAGTCACGCCAGCATTTGTCTGTGTAATAATAATATTGTCATCTCGACGTACTGCCATTATCTCACAGTCCTTAATGCCTGCCTTATTCTTTGCCAACCACTGCCCCCAATCTGTCCAATCGTTAGAGTAAGTTCCTTCGAAGCTATATGCATCCGCTCCGGTACTCCAGCCATATGCATCAGAACGCGTTACGGCAAATTCATAGTAAGCAACACCACCAACAGTCTGGTCAAATGCAGAGTATACAACCAATATTGGTGTGTGCCAATTTTCTGCTGCATTTATGTAACTAATGGTATTATATACTATTCTGACAGGTGTTTCGTCAACCAAAATACCATCTGAATGCGCTGTCCACCAGCCCGAACAGTTTACATTAGGAATATCGCCAACCTTTTCCTCCATGGCAGATTTTCTATAAGTAACCGGAGTAATAGCTCCGCTTTCAATAGGTTCTTCTGATCTTTCGATAGCAAAATTTGTCATCTGACATTTTTCGCCTGTAATTGTCAAAAACAAATCTCTGTTTTTTGCTTCTTTCGGCACAGTAGTTGTAGCCTTTATAACTACTCCTGCATTTTCAATACGCACAAGAACATATCTTTCATCTCTTACTGCCGTAATCTTACATTCAGTTCCTTTTTTATTAATGTCAAGCCACGCTTCCCAGCTTTCCCAGTCAGGTGAAAGATGATTTTCATACGTATACTCCACTATTTCACTTTTAATACCAAATGCGTCAGAACGCGTAAGCGAGTACTCAAAATAGTTATTGGTAACCTCTTTTTCCGGTGGCACATACTCACCATCATCAGATGAATATATAATAGCCAATGGCGTATGCCAATTCTTATCAGCATCATCATCTGATTTTGTGTCAAATGTAATATCTACAGGATACGGTGTAAGAGGTATACCTACAGACTGCTGTTCTTTAAATGTATTACATTTAATTCCATTCTGGTTCAAAAATTCACAAATAATATTGTCCATAATTTGTCACTCCTTTAGTGTATTTATAATCCGTTCATAAATCTACGTATATTATACACTATTATAGGCCTAAGGTCAAAGCCTTATTTTTCCACGAACAGCGCCCTAATGGCATTAATAACTGCAATAACCATAACGCCAACGTCTGCAAATATGGCAAGCCACATATTGGCAATACCCAGTGCTCCAAGAATCAGACATATAATCTTGACGCCAATGGCAAAAATAATATTTTGATACACTATACCAATGCATTTTCTTGATATCTTAATAGCTTTCGCAATCTTTATAGGATCATCATCCATAAGTACAACATCTGCTGCCTCGATAGCCGCATCCGAACCCATTGCTCCCATTGCAATACCAACATCAGCTCTTGATAATACAGGAGCATCATTTATACCGTCACCTACAAACACAAGCTTCGCTTTTTCAGTCTTGCTCGCAATAAGCTCTTCAACCTTGCTAACCTTGTCGGCAGGTAACAATTCACTGTACACTTCATTTATACCAAGATTTCCTGCAACCTCATCAGCCACTGCCTTCGCATCACCTGTAAGCATAACAATTTTCTTCACTCCTGCTGACTTAAGCAGTTTAATTGCATCCTTTGAATTTTCCTTGACAGCGTCTGCTATAACAATATATCCGGCATACTTCTCTTCTATGGCAACATGTACAATAGTACCAACTGACTTACAATTCTCTGGTTCAACACTGATTCTCTTCATCAGCTTGTCATTACCGACAGCCACCGATATGCCATCAACCTGTGCAACTACGCCATTTCCGCTGATTTCTTCAATTTTTGAAACTCGGTTTCTGTCTATATCCTTTCCGTAGGCCTTTTTAAGACTTACGCTAATCGGATGTGATGATGCACACTCCGCATGAGCTGCATATTCCACAAGCTTAGCTTCTTCTACTCCAATGTTGTTGACTTCTATCACCTCAAAGACGCCCTTAGTCAAGGTTCCTGTTTTATCCATTACAACATACTCAGCATTTGATAATGTTTCAACATAATTCGAACCTTTGATAAGTATTCCTGCGCGACTTGCTCCGCCAATTCCCGCAAAAAAGCTTAATGGAATGCTGATTACAAGTGCACACGGACAGCTGATTACGAGGAACGTCAATGCTCTATATATCCATTCTCCCCACATAGGTGCTGCATCCATAAACAACATTCTTACTACCGGCGGCAATACAGCCAGCGCCAATGCACCATAACAAACAGCCGGTGTATAATATCTGGCAAATTTTGAAATAAAGTCCTCTGATTTTGACTTTCTTGAGCTTGCATTTTCAACCAGCTCAAGTATCTTTGATACAGTTGATTCACCAAATTCCTTTGTTGTCTTAATCTTCAAAACGCCAGTCATATTAATACATCCACTAATAACACTGTCGTTTTCACAAGCCTTTGAAGGTTTACTCTCACCAGTCAAAGCACTTGTATCCAAATCAGACTTACCTTCTATTACTACACCATCTATAGGTATCTTTTCTCCCGGTTGAACAACAATAATACTTCCAATTGCTATCTCATCAGGATCAACTCTTTCTAACCTTCCGTCCTTTTCTATATTGGCATAATCCGGACGGATATCCATCAATTCACTAATGTTTCTACGACTTTTACCAACTGCATACGATTGGAACAATTCACCTATCTGGTAAAAAAGCATAACTGCTATGGCTTCTGTATAGTCGCCCTCACCTGCTATGGCAATTATTATGGCACCAATGGTAGCCACCGCCATTAAAAAGCACTCGTCGAACACTTGTCCGTTTAGTATACCCTTGAATGCCTTGCGTAAAATATCATATCCTACTACTAAATATGGAACTAAATACAACACAAAACGTAAAAATCCCTCAACAGGAAGAAATGCAAGAACAACCATTAATACCGCCGCAATTATTATTCTAAAAAGCATTCTCTTTTGTTTTTTTGTCATAGCTTAACTCCTTTCACTGATAATAGAACATCCCCGTTCTATTACATATATATCTCCAAGTCATCATCAACCTTTTTACAATTCTTAATAACATCATTCATAACAGCCTTCACATCAGCGTCATCCTCAAACACAATTTCAATCTTCTGTGTCATAAAGTTTACTACCGCATCCTTTACTCCTGCTGTTTCCTTTGTTGCCACTTCCATCTTATTTGCACAATTTGCGCAATCTGCCTCAATTTTATACACTTTCTTCATAATACTAATCTCCCTTTCTGGTATATAATTTTTCATAACGATTAAACGTTTGTTTAATTGTTTAATCAGATTATACTTCCATTCTTAGTTTATGTCAACATATTTTTTTAATTCTTGATTTTTCTTTTAGAAACAAGTAAGATATAAATTAGATTTATACAGATTGGAGTATCAATTATGTCAGAAAAACATTTGCCACATAATCATGGGCACGAATCAGAAAATGTATTTAATCATATGCCTGAAACAGATGGCTTTCAGGTAGTTTCAGATATATTCAAGCAAATGAGTGATGCTAGCAGAATTCGCATCTACTGGATTTTATGTCACTGTGAAGAATGCGTTATGAATTTATCAGCCATGGTGGATATGAGCAGTCCTGCCGTATCACATCATTTAAAGCAACTGAAACAGAGCGGACTTATTGTAAGCCGCAGAGAAGGTAAGGAAGTGTATTATAAGGCTGCCGATAGTGATGAGGCTACGCTTCTTCATCATATGATTGAGAAATTGGTTAAGATAACTTGTCCGTAGATGATTATAGCCGATGCAGAAATTTGCATCGGCTATATCTTTCACATACTCTACAAATTGAAATTAATTTCTTTGGCAAACTGAAAGTTTACACTCCTCACAAATTGGGATTTGGAGCGCTAAAGTTATATTTTCGAACTTGCCGGCAAGCTGGTTGGGTAAAAACTATCTCTTTTTCAATTTTTCACCCTAATACTTTGACCTATATGG
>CAYWDL010000062.1:0-9256 GCA_964457015.1 uncultured Roseburia sp.
TGGTAAGAAAGCTGATTCATTAGAGAATACAATTTTTAAAGTGGAAAGGTAAGGAGACGGAATTTTATTTTATGAAAACTTCAATTGAAATACCAAGACTATTGATAATATCAGTAGTCTTGATGTTTATAAGTCTTTGGCTGATAGTAAAAAACGGACATAATTTATATTATTACAATCATCCCTATGAGTTGGATGGTATGACTGAAACTATGATGAAGAAAGGTAAATATGTAAATTGTAATATAGACAATTATCTTGTGAAAAAGGTGGAATCAAATAGATATACAGGTCAAAGTGAAACCTTTATTACATTTGGAAAAGAATATAATACATATACAGTTCCCCTGGCTTCTAACGATTATATTCGAATTATGGTTTATAGTAAGGATACTGTTGAAAAGTTAGAAGCATTTTCAAGGGGCAAAGGTGAGAATGTAGAGATTAAAGGGATGATAATCAATGGTCAGGAAATAACAGATGACAGTTGGTATAGGGACATAGAAGACTTTGATTTTAATTGTATTGTGCAGGACTATGTAATACAGGAAAAATCGGATGAGGGAATACAAAATGGACTTATAGTTGGTATATTGTTACTTGATATTGCCGTTTTTCTTTGGTGGAAAAGTGGAGGTATTAAAAAGAAAATATTATTAGATTAGCGTTGCTTGATAGCAGGAGAATAAACGTGAAATCACCTTAGAGTTTACAAATAATACAATAAACGACCTGGTTGAATATCACCTTGTATTTCAGGTTGACATGTATACACAGGCGCAGTGGTTGGAAATGGAAAAAATGATATTTTTTTAACACTAAGGGAAAGCGAATACATGTGCCACTGAAAGTAAAAGAATTTTGAATTTTTGTGACAGAATAAAAAGAGAGAAAAGTATCATTTTTTACACTTTTCTCTCTTTCTTATGGGTTTATATTACCACAAAATTGACTTTTTTTCAAGACTTGTAGTGGATATATATATAAGGTATAATCACCGCACCATAGAGATTGGAGGAATTGGTGTGGAGGATTATTTATTAGTTTTATCCCAATATAGGAAGCAGGAAGTACTACGAAGTAATGAGTATGATTCAACCTTTCAGGTAAGGATAAATTCAGAAATCAAGAGAGCGGTTGAGGATGTTTATGCTAAAACCGGAATGACATTAACGGATGCAATAAGAGGACTTAATAGATTATTGGAATGAATAGAATAGAAGATTTGAAGTTTACGAAGAGTACAAGGAAATACGCGCAATGGATTAGTGAATCCGTAGAATGTGAATGTGTTGAGCTTGAAGGGGAAGCAAAGGCAAGATATGAGGATTTGAAGATATTTGTAGAGAGTTGTAGAGAATTTGGAATATCTGATGAAGCTATCATCATTTATTCATTTTGAAGATTTGGGTATAAAAACAATTTTATCAAGAAAAAAAGAGCCGATTTTACGGACTATAATTGTAACTGATAAGTGTAATCTTTCGTGTATGCATTGTTGTGACAAATGGTACATATCCTATAGATTTACCGTAAGTATGTATGTTTTACTGCAAGGGATACAGTCATTTGGAGAAAAGTATCGTCGCATTAAATATTCTAAAAGATTTAATGCGACGGTTCTTTTTTATTCTTTTACAAGATATTATAATCCTAAGTCATTCTTCAGCCAATCAAGGGCTTCCTCTCTTGTTGCAAAATGTCCTTCCATAACGCCTGTTTCAGACATTTCAGTATTCTTCTTTGTCTGAATCTTAAGCATTGTTGAGATACCTTCTGCAAAACCAAACGCCTTACATCCTGCATCAACAAAAGCCTTAGTCATAACGACTAATTCTTTGCTTTCAGCAGGTGTTACAGGTTTCATCTGTGAACAATCAGCTACATAAGCCCATCCGCTTGCCTTCCAAGCAGCAGCTTCCTTAACGATAGTTTCAGCAAGCCATTTAAGCTCATCAACGTTTGTTCTGCCGTTGCATGAAGATAAAATAACTCTTCTTCCTGGGATTACCTCAATTGTCTGTGTTCCATTTGTCTTTGTCATAATCAAAATCCTCCATTTTATTAATTTTTTCACAAATTAGATAAGAGTATTATATCATACAATATAGAAAAATGGAATTATTTATTTAAATATTCTTCATTCATTTTTACAACCTGCTCCATAGCGCTACGTCCGGGAGCTCCGATTGTAAGTCTCTTCTCAACACAAGTCTTAAGGCTGATTGCTTCGTAGATATCTTCTTCAAATACAGGGCTGATTGCCTTATATTCATCCAAAGTCATATCATCAAGAGCGATTCCCTTGTTTTCACAGAAGAGAACAAGCTGTCCTACGATACCGTGAGCATCTCTGAAAGGTACATTCTTTTTAACAAGATAATCAGCTGCGTCAGTGGCATTGGTGAAGCCATTCTTTGCGCTTGCTTCCATATTGTCCTTGTTAAATGTCATTGTGTCAATCATACCTGTGAAAAGCTTGATGCAGCCCTTTGTTGTATCGATGGCATCAAATGTAAATTCCTTATCCTCCTGCATATCCTTGTTGTATGCAAGTGGAAGTCCCTTCATAGTTGTAAGAATTGAAATCAATGCGCCATACACACGACCTGTTTTACCGCGTACAAGCTCAGCAATGTCAGGATTTTTCTTTTGAGGCATAATTGAACTGCCTGTGCTGTATGAGTCATCAATATTTACAAATCTGTATTCGTTGGTATTCCATATAATGATTTCTTCTGAAAATCTGCTTAAATGCATCATAATCGTTGACATTGCACTTAAGAATTCAATGAGGTAGTCTCTGTCTGAAACTGAATCCATTGAGTTAAGTGTTGGTCCTGTAAATCCAAGTAATGAAGCAGTAAGCTCTCTGTCTAGCGGATATGTGGTACCGGCCAAAGCACCAGAACCGATAGGAGAGTAGTTCATTCTATCGTAGATGTCAGATAAACGGCTTCTGTCACGCTTGAACATTTCAAAATATGCTCCAAAATGATGAGCAAGTGTAATTGGCTGAGCCTTCTGCAAATGTGTGAAGCCCGGCATATATGTATCAAGGTTTTCTGCCATAATTCTGTGAATAACCTTAAGCAAATCCTTTAAAAGCTCATCCATTTCAGCAACCTGATTTCTTGTATAAAGCTTCATATCAAGAGCAACCTGGTCATTACGGCTGCGGCCTGTATGAAGACGTTTTCCGGCATCACCGATTCTCTCGATAAGGTTAGCTTCAACAAAAGAATGAATATCCTCGTGTTCTGTAGTGATTTCCAAGGTACCATTCTCAATATCTTCCTTAATTGAGTTTAAACCACCGATAATGGCAAACTTGTCTTCGTTTGAGATGATGCCCTGTGCAGCAAGCATTGTAACGTGAGCAATACTTCCTTCGATATCTTCTTTATAAAATTTCTGGTCAAATGATAATGACTCATTAAAATTATGTACTAACTGGTTTGTTTCCTTAGTGAAACGTCCGCCCCAAAGTTTCATATGTTTAAATTCCTTTCATTGTGTTATACTGTTCAAGACAGTATGTCTTAACAGACAGAGTCATTATAGCAAAAAAAACTGAGAGGTACAAGTATGAAAGTTAATTATATAGGCCATAGCGGATTTATGGTGGAATTGGAACGAAATGTACTGATATTTGACTATTATACAGGAGCGATTCCTGCATTTGACAGGAGTAAGAAGTTATATGTGTTCGTAAGCCATAAGCATTTCGACCATTTTAATAAAGTGATTTTCAATCTGTTTGAGGATTGCAATGTGCATTATGTGTTGTCAAAGGGCTGCAAAATGAACGAAAAGTATCTTGAAAGATTGGGTTTACCAATTGATTTAAATGAAAAGATAACTTATATGCGAAAGGATGAGAATGTACAGCTTTGTGATTTGTTTATAGAAACTACTGCGTCAACTGACACAGGCGTTGCATATATGGTAAATGTGGAGGGGAAAGATATTTATCACGCAGGCGATAATGGAATGTGGCTGTGGCCGGAGGCTAATGAAGGAATAAAAGTTAAAATGGAAAAAATGTATAAAGAAATTATTGATGGTATGGGTGAACGCCATTTTGATGTGGCATTTGTGCCGGCTGACCCTAAGCTGTTGGAGGATGCGCCTAGAGGACTTGCATATTTTCTTGGAAAAATTAAGGTTGATAAGGTATATGCAATGCATATGTGGGATATGTGGGACAGGTTTGGTGAAATAATTGAAAGTGAGGAGCTTAGGAGTTATAAAAGAAATTTGGTAGATTATAGGACTGAAGAATAAAATTTGCTTTAAGATTCGGCTTTGATGTGGTACTATATAGGAAGAAATTGTTTTTACGAGGAGCCAAAAGAGATGAAGAGAATTATTAAGCTGTTTATTACGGTTGCGACATTATTTGTTGTTGGAGTTAGCCCTGTTTATGGGTCGGAGGATGAAATGGTATATGAATATGGCGATGAAGGTATAGTTAATGAGAGTCTTGAGTTAAAGGTTGATGCGACGGCAGGAAAGAACTATACTGTAACAGTTGAATTTACGGGTGTATCAAATACCAGTGAAAAGATAAGCCTTGGGTTTGATATGGTAACAAGTGACCAGATGGTTCCTAATGTTGATGGAAGCGACGATAGAAGTGGTCTTATTGATGAAACGGTGGTTGCAGGCACGACTGAAACAAGAACATTTAATGTGGCAGCTGTGGAGGATTCGATTACCATTAAAGCAACAGGAAGTGGTAAAATTACTAAGATTACAATAGAGCCATATGTTGCAGAAACATCTGAGCAGACAGTGATATTTACAATTGGTGATTCTCTTGTTCAAACATACAATGAATATTATGCGCCGCAGACAGGTTGGGGACAGACATTGCAGAATTATTTTGATTCAAGTAAAGTGGTTGTGAAAAATCATGCTCTTGGAGGAAGAAGCTCAGGAAGTTTTATGCGAGAAGGTCGTCTTAATGAGGTCCTTGTAAATATTAAGGAAGGCGACTATGTACTGATTGAGTTCGGACATAACGATGCTTCTAAGGATAAGGTTGACAGATATACATCAGTTGAGGATTATAAGATTTACCTAAAGGAGCAGTATATACGAGCAATTGAGCAGAGAGGCGGTATTCCTGTTCTTGTAACATTATGTAACAGAAATGATTATAATACTACCACGGGTCAGTTTAACGTAAGCTTTGAAAGATATGTAGTGGCTATGCGTGAGGTGGCAGATGAAACAGATACATTGCTTATTGACTTAAATGCAAGAACTGTTGAAGAATTTACTAAGCTTAATGAAATGTACGGAATTGGTATTTCAGAGGAAATTATCTTCAATTATGCAGATCCGGGTGAATATTCGGGAGCCTATGCTGATGGTGTTTCAGATAACACACATTTGCAGGAATATGGTGCAAAGCTTGTAGGAGGCTACGTGGCAGAAGGATTGAATGATTTTGGGCATGCTGTGCTGACTGGGGCGTACATTGCGTCAGAATCAGCGGCTGAGAAGCCGGAGACACCTACTGAGCTTAAGGTATTAAGTCAGATTAGAACCGTTAGAAAAATTGGTTGGACTGAATGTGAAGGTGCAGATTTTTATAGAATTTATGCAGCGGTTGTAGAAAATGGTGAGGTTGGAGAATATACTGTAGTAGGTCACTCGACTACGAACAATTATATATATGGAAAAGCTGATTACAAGAAGGACTATAATTTTAAGGTTGTAGCGGTAAACAGTTCGGGCGAATCTGGGGAATCAGAGGTTCTTTTATATGAGGCAGTAGGGAATAATAAGAGTGAAAAGGTAGAGGCAACAGCTGGAGTTGATGAGGAGAAAAATGGACCAACAACCACATTTGGCGGTATGTTGGGCAGTATTATTCCGGTAGTTATAGCAGCGGTGGTGCTTGTTGGAATAATTGCGGTGGTTATTGTGAAAAAAAGAAGAAGTAAATAGAGGTAAGTATGGAAAAGTTTAAAGAATATAGAGAAAAGTTTTCTGAATTTATATACAAGGATTATAAGGTTGATATGACAGACACAGAGTGTGCTGTTGAATATCATTTTGAAATACCGGGTTTGGCTGAGTTTGCACCAAAGTGGCGCTTCCCAAAGAGTAGGGAAGTAGATGAAGCAATCCTAAATAGATTGATATTCAGCCTGGGTATGGTTGAGGTTATCAGCTATTATAAATGTGTTTGTCCAAAGGGTGTAAATGTAAAATGTGGAAGCTTAAGCGATAGTCAGAAGGAATGGTGGAAAAAGCTTTTTTACAATGGTTTAGGTGAATTTATGTACATTAATGGCATTGATATACCTATGGATGAGCTGGTAAGCTTTATTACTTGTTCTGGTGATACAAGTGTAATGCATGATACTGCTGCATATAATGGGATTATTGTGCCGGTAGGTGGTGGCAAGGATTCGGTTGTTTCAATGGAATTGTTGAAGGATGAAGGGGTGTATACATACCATATTAACGATAGTCATTCAATAGGAATTGTAATTGATGTGTATAACGGCGGTGCAAATGACTATTATGTGAAGCGTGTATTGGATGCTAAGTTAATTGAGTTGAACAAAGAGGGATATTTGAATGGTCATACTCCGTTTTCTGCAATAGTAGCATTTTCATCAGTTATAACAGCTTATCTGAACGGAAGAAAATACATTGCCCTGTCCAATGAAACCAGTGCAAATGAGTCAACAGTAAAGGATTCCTTTGTAAATCACCAATATTCAAAGAGCTTTGAATTTGAGCAGGATTTTACAGAATATTTTGCAGGATTAACGGATTCGGATATTCATTATTTCAGCTTCTTAAGGGTGCTTAATGAATTGCAGATAGCTTCATTATTTGCTAAGCAGAAGAAGTATTACAATGTGTTTAGAAGCTGTAATGTAGGAAGCAAGCAGGGCGTATGGTGTGGTAATTGTCCAAAATGCCTGTTTGTATATATTATAATGTCGCCGTTTATGAGTGACGAGCAGCTTATTGAGATTTTTGGTAAGAATATGCTTGATAGCACTGAGCTTGAGAATGATTTCAAGGAGCTTATCGGTATGATGGATAGCAAGCCTTTTGAATGTGTTGGTACAACCAGTGAGGTTTGTGCGTCTATGAGAAGGTATATTGAGAGTGGAAGAAAAGGTATCTTGCCTGAGAGATATAAGGATTTTATATTGGCAAATGGCGAGGATATAGATGTATTCTTGAATGATTGGGTATCTGAGAATAATATTCCAAAAGAGTATCAGGAGATTTTGAAAGGAAGTTTAGAACGTGCATAATTCATTGGAAATGTTTAGGAATAAAAAGATTCTTATTTGGGGCTACGGTAGAGAAGGGCAGTCCACAGAAGGCTTTCTAAAAAGGCATAATATTTGCAAGGAAATCAAAATATACGAGGGCAAGAAGGATGATGAGCTTTTTGCTGAGTATGATTATATTTTTAAAAGTCCTGGTATTGTCTGTTTTGATGATAACCCTAAGTTTATGTCTCAGACACAGGTATTTATGCAGGCGTTTAGAGACAGAACCATTGGTATAACAGGCACAAAGGGTAAGAGCACAACCTCGGCAATGTTATTTAAGGTTTTGACAGAGTGTTCTGAAAAAGACACCATTTTACTTGGAAATATTGGAAAGCCATGTCTTGATTATTTTGATGATGTTACAGACAATTCAGTGGTTGTGTTTGAATTGTCTTGCCATCAGCTTGCTCAAACTAAGGTGTCGCCTCATATTGCGGTGCTGTTGAATTTATTTGAGGAGCATTTGGATTATTATGAAACTGTCGAAAGATATTATGCTGCAAAGATGAATGTGACAGCATTTCAAAATGCAGATGATTATGTATATCTAGGTGAACAGGTTGCAGGTATTGGTTCAGAGGCTTGTAAGAAGGTTGTGACGGTGGATGAAGAGTTTGACTTGAAGATTCTTGGAAAGCACAATCAGATAAATGCTAACTTTGTAATGAGAATTGCCTGTGACAGATTTGGTTGTGATAAAGCTTTAGTTAAAGCTAGCATTGAAGAATTTACAGGGCTTGACCATAGATTACAGAAGATAGGCTGTGTTGATGGAGTTGAATATTATGACGATTCTATTTCAACTATTCCTAATGCTACAATCGGAGCAGTGGAGAGCATTAAGAATGTGAAGACAGTACTTGTGGGTGGTATGGACAGAGGAATTGATTACACGGCATTGATAGAATTTATTCCAACAAGAAAAGATGTGTTGTTTATACTTATGTATGAGTCAGGCAAGAGAATATATGATGCTTTAGAGTTGAAGGATAATGTAGTATATGCAGATGATTTATACGAGGCGGTTCGTGTGGCTAAAGAGAAGACTTCTAAAGGGGAGGCTTGCGTAATGTCGCCGGCAGCACCTTCATATGGATACTTCAAAAACTTTGAGGAAAGAGGAGAGGTTTTTAAGAATTTAGTCCTTGACAAATAGTATTGTGGTGTTTATAATGAATAAACTGCTCTGTAAAAATTGCACTTCAAATTGGAGGTATTACGATGACAACATTTCCAGTATTAGATGTAAAAGCAACAGGTAACAGAATTAAAGAGATTCGTGTAGCAAAGCATATTTCAGTTAATGACATATGCGAATTCATGGGATTTGAAAACCCACAGGCTGTCTACAAATGGCAGCGAGGAGAATCACTTCCTACAGTTGACAATCTATACGCATTAAGCAGATTGTTTGAGACACCAATGGAACAGATATTATGTGAAAGAGAAGAGGCGAAAGCCTCTTCTTGTTGTTTTGTGTGGATTTATGCTTTTTTTAGGAGATGATTACAATTTTTATTCTGAGTTTCTATGAAATAGTGATTTAAAAAACATATTTTGGGTCATAGGATATGAAAAAATATTATAAAGACCCAATAATGCTTATAACAGTATATAAATAGTTATGATAATCAGGTAATTGGGTCAGTTCTAGTGTTAATGATTACAATTGACCCAATTCTTTAAAGATATTGGGTCAAATTGAATTAGAAGCAAGGAGAATGACCCAATCAAGATATTTTGATAGAGTAAAATGTGTCGATGATAATGAATTTTGGGTCATAGGAGTATTGTAAGATAAGTGTTTGACCCAAAATGCCATATTAGCATAAAAAATGTTTTAAACTATCAGTTCAATGACAAAGGACTTTACATTCTTTATAATACACATTGTAACGAAGAGGAACGAGAACATGTGAATGCGATTTTTGCATTAG
>CAYWDL010000063.1:0-9048 GCA_964457015.1 uncultured Roseburia sp.
TAGGGTAGTTTTGAATGTGAAAAAAGAAGATATGCGGAGCTTTGTAGAAGAGTTAGAAAAACGTATGGGAGAACCAATAGATCAGTATTCACATGAGGCATATTTGGTTTATGGAAAAAATGTTAAAGGAAAAGAATTAGAGGAAAATGATGTGTTTTATAAAACAGTATGCTTTCCGCTTCGTGAGTTTGATACTTCAGAGGGGAGAGCTAGAAGTGCTGGTTTGTGTGCCATCTATTCAAATGAAGATACGGATGTGTACGAAGTGATATTAAAATATCTTGAATAAAAAAGGGAGGTTAATATGAAGCATACAGTTTTTATTATGTGCGTGTTATTTGCAATATGTTGCAGTGGTTGTGGAACTAAAACAGAAGTACCTGAGGAATCAGTAGATATGGAAACTACTAAAGCTACTGAAGGTGTTGATACAGGGATGGCAATGAAAATAGAAACACCCGAAGGTGACATAATTGTCGAAGTTACTAAAGATACTGAAGCTACTGAAACTACAGAGCCCCTCTGGAAACTGACCACGAAAATGGTGTTGGAGTAGCTGCAAGCACGATGTCAACAAGAGCGGCGGTTTCAACCGCTTTGATAAGAGGAGCAGAGACAACGGTAATTAAGCGAGGTGTAGTACCATATAAAACATATTCTGATGGTGAAGGTGGAACATATAATATTAAAACAGCAATAGGCTCTTATTACTTTATTATGCCTGGGATTGAGCAAACAACTGTTGGACAATCTGTATGTAATAGAATGATACCGCAGGGAAGCTGTTATTATGATGGTTATATTTTTTTGACTGCATATTGTCAAGAGGAAAATGGTACTGGTAGTAATTTGACATGGAGTTCAGTGCATCAATCGGTGATATATGTTCTTGATGCAAGTACAAAGGACTATATAACAACTATGGTGATGCCAAATAAATCTCATGCCGGAGGTATTACATATGCAGATGGATATTTGTGGGTGTCGCATACAGGTTCGGGGGATACAGGGTATGTGTACTATTATAGTTATTCTGGAATAAAAAGTACTTTAGAGTATGTGGTGAATGACAGTAGTGTGACAGCAATAGATTTAAGTAAAATAACAAGAGGAAGTGCGAGTCTGGGGGCTGGCAATAAAGCAAGTTTTTTTACTACATATAAAGGATATTTGTGTGTTGGAGAGTATTATAAGGATAAAAGGGAAGAAAATATAGAGGTTTATGGACAGGTTCTTTTATATAATCCTGATGAATTAAGGGCTGGAGCTGGTTTGGTACAATCAGCAGGTCTTATTCCGGCGAATGCAAATGGAATGGTGTTTTATACTGTTGCCAATAAGACTTATTTGTTGATTAATGCGAATGAGGGGTACCATGGTCCGTCTTTAGCATATATTTACGAAATTAGTAGCACAAATATAATTTCAAGTTCTTATAAAAAATGTATGGAATTACCATGTATGGTGGAAGAGGCTTTCATATATGGGGGTAGGGTATATTTTGTATTTGAGTCTGGTGCATATAAATATAGGGAGATAGAGCATCAAAGACTGATAGCAGAAGGAGAAGGCGGATTGGAATCTGTTATAGGTGAGGTATGCAGTTTAACAACCAATTTCA
The DNA here is from genome assembly GCA_964457015.1 of uncultured Roseburia sp. Lineage (GTDB taxonomy): Bacteria > Bacillota > Clostridia > Lachnospirales > Lachnospiraceae > SVEL01. The sequence continues at coordinate 1,622 of CAYWDL010000063.1, forward strand.
TATTTAAGTAAGGAGGTTGAATTCTTTTGGATAAATTAAAAAAGAGGAAATTTAAAATTGCAGACAAAATTGCCATAGGCGTACTTGTTATTTACTGTATTGCAATGTTTTTTGTATTCAATTATGAGAAGATTATTTATAAGAATTATAAGAATATTCATGCTGATATCGATTCGGATATGCCAGGATATGAGATACCAATAGCCAAAAATGTTGAACTAGCTAATAATAGAGTGAGTGATTGGATAGCATATGCTAAGTACAATTGCACACCGGATGAATATTCGATTAAGGTAAAAGAATTAGAGGGAGATAAAGAAGAAGCGAAAAAAGATGAAACCTATTATAGTGAAGAATTAGAACGGATGGGTTTAAGATGTTGGCTCTCATATGATATATATAAAGCAGAGCAAATTGAGATTGAAGAAGCAGATAGGGATGCGGGAATTACGAATATGTATGATGTTAAATTTGTGATTATGCTGTTAAATGGAAGCGAAGTAAAAGACGATCGTATTTATAGTAGACGAATAGCAGAAGTAGATGGTTTATGGATTTTTTATGATGAATCTTTTTCGGTACCACGTAATTTTTTGTATGAGGAGCCGATAGAGTAATATGGGATTGTTTTTTTAGTAAGATTTACATTTACATTTTAGTTAAATCAAATATATATTTTTTTTGAATTGTGTGGTAAGCTATCCTTATCATATTAGTATGGTGAAAGATTATACTATAATCTGAAAGGTTTTAGGAGGAGAAGTTGATGAAAAACAAGAAAAGGTTAATTTGTTCATTTGTTGGAATTATATCAATAGTTGTTTTGATATTAATTATTGTAATAAATAATAGTATGTTTGCAACAGCAGAATATTCAAGTGCATATAATCAAACATTTGGTGAATTTACATCAGATACAGCAAGTATGTTACTTAAAGACAAAGAACAGAATACTTGTTATTCACCAGTAAGTTTATTTGGTTCTCTTAGTATGCTTGCTGAGGTTTCGGAAGGTAATACACAAAAGGAAGTTCTTGAAGCGTTAGGATTTGAAAATGTTGAGGAGTTAGAAGCTAATTATGAGCAGATGTTGGGGGATATCGATGTTGATACAGAGAATTCAAAGATAACATTAGCCAATTCATTTTGGTTAAGTCAGGAAGATATTACTGAAGGGACAAGAAATTGTGTGAATGTAATTGAGGAAAAGCTTGATTGTGATATTTTCTTAAGTGACTCAATCGATCCAAAGCAGGTAAATAGTTGGGTGAATGGAAAAACAAATGGATTGATTCCTAAAATAATGGATACATATGATAAAGATATAGCTTTGGTTAATACCATATACTACAAGTCTAGATGGAAGATTGACTTAGGTGAAGAAAAGGACGAGGATATTTTTTACTTATGTAATGGAAATAAGGAGAAAGTAAAGTATTTATCAGCTGGTAGGGAGAAAATGTACTTTAAGGTTGATAAGAATTATACATTTGTAGAGGTTCCATTAGAAAGCGGTAAGGTAATACTTGTTTTGCCAGATGAGGGGGTGGATTTGAATAAAATACTTACTGAGAAGAAGTTAAATGAGATTATGGCAAGTGCAACTGACTCGATGGGAAAAAAATGGGGATTAGTAAATATTAGATTTCCAAAGTTTGAAATTAGCAATACTATTGGAAGCGGACAATTTGAAAAAGTGTTAAAGGAAAAAGGCATAAGCGAGCTTTGGGGAGTTCCAAACTGGGTGGAAGGAATAGAAGGTCAATTTGTAGAGTTAGCGCAGAAAACGAAGATAGTGGTAGATAAAGATGGAATTGAAGCTGCAGCAGCAACGAGTATGTATGCTGTATCAGTAGGTAGTACACCAATGCCGGAGATAGATTTAGATATTACATATGACCGACCATTTCTCTATATACTGATGAAGGATGGGGTGCCATTGTTCATAGGAACTGTGTATAATCCTGCGGAGTAACGTCTGCAATACAAGGAGAAGTTGTTAATGAAAAGAAAAAAAGTATTTATATTAAGTTCAGCAGTTATAGTAGTATGCATTATTTGTATTTTTTTATTTAGCAATAAAATAAATACAAGATTAAGTTCGGAATATGTAACAATTTTAGAAGAGTTTTATGGTTTGAGTTTGCCTGAAAAGGGTGAATCCGAAGTGTATGAATGGGATAATAATGAATACAAGTTAGTAGAATATCGTTTTAATGAGAAAGATTATAATGATATGATAAAACAATTAGAAGATAAAACTACTAAAGATATGGAATATGATAGAAATATTAAGAACTTATATGGTATAGAAGATGATGACATTGAGTTGCAGTTTTCATGTGTAGGTGGGGTTATGACTTCAAATGATGAGAACTCGGTAATTTATGGAAGAACAGTTCATTTTATTTATGTTTCGGTTGTAGATGATGGTGTATTCAGAGTTCTATTTGAATTGCATGGGATAGAAGCTGTATCCCGATAGTCAATAAGAATCCTGCTAGTTTTAAATAGGATGGTGAAATAATTGTATGAGGAAAAGGTGTAAATGGATGCTTGTAGGTTTAATGTTATTTATTTTGACAGTTATAGTAGTGTTTCTACTTACATCTCCTAAAACAGAATATTCAAACGAATACGAAGAGCTGTTTGGAAAATTTGCAGCTAAAACTGCAACTGTATGTTTAAAGGAAGAAACTAATACTTGTTATTCACCTGTTGGTTTATATGCTAATTTAATGTTCTTTTCTGAGCTTTTTTCAAATGACGTTCAACAGCAAATGGTACAATCCTTAGGTGTGGAATCAATGGATGTATTGTATGAATATTACGAAAAACTCCAGAGAGAATTGGAGATTGATGGTGAGAATTCAGAGATAACACTTGTTAATTCTATATGGATTGAAGAGGGTTCTAATATAGATATAGAGCAATTAAGTAGAAAAGTGAATGAGAATGTGTATTATGTAGAAGACATAATTTGTAGCGATGTAGATAAATGGTTTGAAAAAAAGACGAATGGTGTTATTAAGGAAAGTGGATATTCTGGTTTGGATGAAAAAGTGTTATTTACAAATACCTTGCATTATTCGGTGAAATGGGAGCCAACTTTTATTAAAAGAATCAATTTGCAAGATTTTTATATGGAAGATGGAAATACAATAAGGACAAGCTTTATTACTTCATCGATAGAATATATGAAATATAGAGATGAAAAGTATTATTTATACATTGACGTACCACTAAAAGAAGGAGATATGTTACTGGTTTTACCAAATGAAAATTTATCTTTGCAGGATATTATGGAGGAAAAAATAATCGACGAAATTTTGGAGTGGTATTCGGCGGACGAGTGTGAACAAAGGTATATTCAGGTGTCATTACCAGATTTTAGTATTGAATATTCAACTTGTGTAAAAAAAGAACAATGTGAGCAGTTAGGATTAGAAGGATTATGCGCTGACATTTTACAAAAAAATAAGATTAATGTGGATGAAAACGGAGTTAATGAAGATGAAGGAGAAACAGTACATTTGAGTTATACTTCAAATGAAGTCGAAGCTTTAAAGGTGGAGATAAACCGCCCGTTTCTCTATATCCTGATGAAGGATGGTGTGCCATTGTTCATAGGAACTGTGTATAATCCTGCGGAGTAGCGTCTGCAATACAAGGAGAAGTTGTTAATGAAAAGAAAAAAAGTATTTATATTAAGTTCAGCAGTTATAGGTGTTGTTGCAGTTGTGATTATATTTATAGTTGCAAGCATATTTATGTCAAAACAAGATAATATAGAAGCAAAATATCCAAGTGGTCATGCAAAAAGTCTTGGTGAATTTGCAGCGAAAACAACTGAAAAATTTTTTGAAGATAGTAAAGAGAATAAATGCTATTCGCCATTAAGTTTGTATGCAACATTATGTTTGCTTGCTGAAGCTACAGAAGAAGATACAAGGGAAGAAATATTAGCAGCACTAGGTGTAGAAGATATGCATATGTTGGAAGACTATTTCTCTTCAATAAATGAAGCATTAAAAGTTAATGATGATTCTGTAATTACCTTGTGTAATGGTATGTGGATGGATGAAACATATTCTGATGAAAATACCAGTAAAGTGATGGATGAATGCAGGGAAAAGATGAATTGTGATTTGTTTTTATGTGATGAAATTAAATCTGATTCTGTTAATTCATGGATTTCCGAAAAAACAAATCATTTCATTGATTCTGGTATATTAATAGATGAGTCAGTTTTAACTGTGTTGGCAAATACCGTGTATTATAATTCTAAATGGGCATATGATATGTCAGAGATTGATGAAAAAGTATTTACACTTGAGAATGGTTCAGAGATTGAAACTGATTATATTGTTTGTAAAAAAACATATATGAAGTATTATGAAGGAAAAAATTATACAATTGTAAATGTGCTGCTTGGAGCTGGAAAGATGGTTTTTGTGCTTCCGAACAAGGGGGTTAAATTGGAAAAGCTCACATCAGAAAAGAATATAAATGATATATTGTCAATGGTAACAAGTAAGAATATGGATAGTGAGTGTATAAACATAACTATCCCTAAATTTGAAACTGAAGATGAATATACATCAGATATTGAGAGTGTACTTGCGGAAATAGGGATTGAGTCTTTGTTTAAAGATTCGCAATGGAGTCTTAGCAAGAAAATGAATGGGATAAATATAGATATTAATCAGACAACAAAAATAGAGTTGGATGAAAATGGTATTGAGGCAGCAGCAGCAACACTTGGTGTTGGGTATGTAGGTATAGAGGATGTTATAGATACCAAAGATATTGTTTTGGACCGACCGTTCCTTTACATACTGATGAAGGATGGTGTGCCATTGTTCATAGGAACTGTGTATAATCCTGCGGAGTAGCGTTTTATAATATGCTGTTGGAAAGGATGACTTTTATGAAAGCTGACAAAAAGAAGAAAAGAAACATATGGGATATAATAGCTATTACTATACTTGTTTTATACTTTGTGGCAATGTTTTTTGTATATTACAATAAGGATATTATATATAATATTTCGTATAAGGATTATGAGAAGATTGTTAGCGAGATTGACCCTGATATGCCGGGCTACGAGATTCCAATTGCCAAGAACGTTGAATTGGCTGAACATAAGGTAACTGATATAAGGGCATACAAGAAGTATTATTATATGCCAGATGAATACAAAAAAGAAATGGAAGAAGTGGCTAAAGATAAGGAAAAAGTCGAGAATTACAAGTTTGGCTATTATGATACTTTTGATTATATTAAGAAGGCTTGTGGTCGCGGATATAAGCTGGGCTATGAAATTTTAAGAGCTGATGAAGTTGAACTTGAAAAGGAAGATATTGATAACGGAGTTACCAATATGTATGAAGTTAAATTTAAGATTTCTATATATAATAAGAATGGAGAAAAGCTACGTAGCGTAGATTATAGACGTGAAATAGCCCAAGTAGATGGTGAGTGGATATTTTATGATGATTATTTTAGTGTACCGGGAAGGTTTTTGGGTTACTATGAACCTGTAGAAATGGATGTTGAGTGAGGGATTGAAGGTGTGAAACTACACAAAAAATGACATGGCATAGTTGCTTACATCTATGCCATATTTTGTTAGCTTATATCCTGCTTCAGTGGTCTCAAGTAGCTTAAGGGAAATAAGCTTTTCAAGCTCTACGCCAAAGACATCTTTAAGTTCTAAGCCGAATTCGGTTGAAAATTCAGCAGAGCAGATTCCATCTGTAAATCTAAGTCCAAGATACATAAATTCGCTCATAGCATCTTCTTTAGTTATAGGAGTTTCTTCCGTGTATATAGAAGAAGGGTTGTGAGCATTCTTTATATAGGCATCAAAAGAAGAGATATTTTTATATCTCACATTGTTTATATATGAAGCTGCGCCGAGACCGAATCCAAAGTATTCACCACGTTTCCAGTACAAGCAATTGTGTTTGCAATGGTGACTTTTCTTTGAAAAGTTGGATATCTCGTATTGATGGTAGCCGTTTTCTGCCAAAATCTCTGCGGTCTTATAGTACATTTCACGCTCATCATCCTCTGATGGCAGAGGAATATCATTATCATTTACCATATCATGCAAAGGTGTACCCTCTTCTAGGATAAGGCTGTAGGCTGAAATGTGTGTTGGCTCTAGCGCTATGATACGCTTCAATGAGTCTGCATACGATTCAACTGTTTGGTATGGCAGGGCGCTCATAACATCTATATTAATATTATCAAAACCGGCGTCTTTGATTAATTTATATGAATTCAAAAACTGCTCATAGGTATGAATACGGCCAATAACCTGCAAGTCGTGGTTATTGGCCGATTGTAATCCTATACTGATACGGTTTATACCACATTTTTTGTAATCAGAAAGCTTTTCGCAGGTTACAGTTCCAGGGTTGCATTCAATGGTGATTTCTGCATTTTTTTCAACAGAAAAGCAATCATATATAGTAGAAAGTGTGTTGACTATATATGTTGAAGCGACCATGGAAGGAGTACCGCCACCGAAAAATATTGATTTGATAACGCGTCCTTTGCCGGTGCCACGTTTGGCTGCATCTTTGGCAGCAGTGGCACGGATTTCTGACCATAGGGCATTGAAATATTTATCAATGTTTTCGGCATTTGCTTTGGTGCAGGTATCCATATCAAAGGATAGGAAATCGCAATATTTGCATTTTTTTATACAAAATGGTATGTGGATATAAATCCCAGTATCTTTAATCATTATCAAGCTTCAAAACGCTCATAAACGCCTTCTGTGGTATTTCTACATTACCAACCTGACGCATACGTTTCTTACCTTCCTTCTGTTTCTCTAACAATTTCTTTTTACGTGTGATGTCACCACCGTAACATTTTGCAAGAACGTCTTTTCTTACAGCCTTAACTGTCTCACGTGCAATAATCTTGCTTCCGATGGCAGCCTGAATAGGTATTTCGAAAAGATGTCTTGGAATCTCTTCTTTAAGCTTTTCACACATTTTTCTACCACGCTCGTAAGCTGTGTCTGAATGTACAATGAATGAAAGAGCATCGACTTCTTCTTTATTAATAAGGATATCAAGCTTAACAAGAGTTGAACGCTCGTAGCCTTTTAATTCGTAGTCAAATGAAGCGTAGCCTCTTGAACGGGACTTCAATGCGTCAAAGAAATCGTAAATGATTTCGTTAAGTGGAAGCTCATATTTAAGCAATGCACGATTGCCTGAGGAGTATTCCATTCCAAGATAAACGCCGCGTCTTTCCTGACAAAGCTCCATTATTGAACCGATAAATTCAGTAGTAACCATAATCTCTGCGCTAACCACAGGCTCTTCCATGTAGTCAATGTATGATGGGGGCTCTCTCCTCCGATTGTAATTATTCCTTTGTAGGGCGGGGGCTTGCTCCCGCCG
>CAYWDL010000064.1:0-8992 GCA_964457015.1 uncultured Roseburia sp.
ACCTGATGACCAAGCAGGGTTTGGGGCTGGATGAAAAATGCCGGAAAAGTTCCAACAAATAGCGCTATTGTGGTAATTCCGAAAGCAAAGCAAGGGTTCTTTGGCAGCTTTGACACTAGAATTGCCACAGTCACAGGCATAGTCATGCTGAAAAGCCCTATTCCAATAAGTGAGAGAACTATAACACGGTTACCAAAAAGTAAAAATGGTAATGAAGCAATAAGACTTATAAATGAAGTTTTTCTGTATCCTACGCAATCACAAAGAATTCCCCCTACGGCTTTTCCTATCCCCATAAAACAATAAAGTAATATTGCATGGATTCTTGCCTGATTCCATTCTGTTGGAACAGCATATCCGATGTAAGAACGTACAGCAACAGCAATGAATGCAAGCAAAACAATCACTTCTGCTGAAATATTAGGAGTGATGTCAAATCCTTGAGCTTCATAGGTGTCCGGATGATGCTTTGAAAAGACAACGAGTGTCAATATTGCTGATATTGCAATGAGTGTAAGTGGTACTGTGACGGTGATACCTGCCAATGCCAAAAGTTGTCCGGTTATAACGCCAAAGGAGCCACCTGAAACATATATTCCGCACGGAGCTATTTTACCGTTTGAGTCGCAGAGGGTGTGATGGGCTCCGCCAATATGTGCCAATGCATTTCCAAGGCTGATGATGATAAGTGCAGGCATATCAAAGGGGATGATAAGCGCCAAAAATATAAGAATGCAACCGGCAAAACCGGCGTTAAACCTTGGAAAACGGTCAACGAGCAATCCAAAAAAGCTTTGAGGTATAAATGCCAATGCATCATAAAACAATGCCAGACACCACCACATAGGGTCTGCCGCCAAGCGCAAAAATAAAAAGTAAAAGCAGGCGGCATCTACTGTAAAATGTATAAAAGCGTATAGTAAGCCTATAGCATTTAATGATATTTGTTTATTCATTGTCAAAAGCATATTCATCAAGTTACCGCCTTTCATAAGGGGATTATAACATTTATTTGTTGAGATGCATAGTAATAAAATTCATTGATAACATAGATAACATAGAGATGGGTTGTAATTATGTAAACTTTCCGGGGGAATTTACGTCCTATTTCAAGTTTTAACTCATTTTAGACGTAGTTTACTTGTATTAACAAGCTATTTTTCCGATTTTCTTCTCGTAATCAGCATAAATTTACGTCTCGTTTCAGTGATTTCATATATCAAGACGTAATCTTGACCCAAAAGCATATTATTCTATGCAAAAAATACGTCCACAAATCTATATTTCATAAACAAAGACGTAAATGGTCATCCTGCAAGCGTTTATTGGGATTTCATTAGAATTATATTCTGGGCATATCGATATTCTCAAGTACTTAATAACTTAATATAATATCTTTAGATAAAAATAAGCCCCTAATCTACTGGATGCCAGTAAATCAGAGGCTTTAATCAATGCGGATGACAGGAATCGAACCTGCACGTCGGGGACACTAGATCCTAAGTCTAGCGCGTCTGCCAGTTCCGCCACATCCGCCCGCAACAAGCTATTATACTTGCTAACAGCAAAACGTATTGTACCATTTGAAAATGCAAATGTCAATCAACTTCTGGTATAAAATTTGATTTGATTTTTCAATTTTCGATTTCTTAACCACATAAAAGGTTGAAAATTTGTCATATTATGATATAATATTATTACTAATCGGTGTGCGTAAGATAGATTGGAGTTTAGTATGAAAAGAATTTTGACAGTAAACGCCAAACCGGGAATGATTATTGCAGGTGATGTTTTTACAGAAAACGGCTTGCTTGTTGTTCCTAAGGGTACGGTACTTGACAAAGGAGTTATAGAAGGCATAAAAAGCTATGCTGTATATGACTTTTTTGTTGAGGAAGAAGAAAAGAAAATTTCATATGACATAGATGAACTTGACAGATTGATGTTTGAGGATGAAGGGACTTCAACAGGATATTATGATAGGATTAAGGCTACTGAAGAATTTCAGAGGTTCGAGGCGCAGTTTGTCGAGTCTGTTAAGAGTGTCGAGGATGATATTAATAATATAGTTAAGATGAATAATCCTGTATGCGTAGAGGATTTGCTTTCAACTGTTAAGAAGCTTACAGACCAGTTCAAGCCGGATGTATCATTGTTTGATATGCTTCACTGTATTGAAGGTTATGATGATTCTACATACATTCACAGCTTGAATGTTGCATTGATTTGTCGAGTTACCGGTGAATGGCTTAGATTGTCTCAGGAGGACTTGGATGTTCTGACTGTGTGTGGATTGTTGCATGACATCGGAAAGGTTATGGTTCCTGATGAGATTATCAAGAAACCGGGAAGGCTTACACCTACGGAGTATGCATTGGTTCAGACACATACGGTTCATGGTTACAATATTTTGAAGAATCAGCCCATAGATGAGAGAATTAAGAATGCGGCATTGATGCATCATGAAAGATGCGATGGTAAGGGGTATCCGAATCATCACAAGCAGGAAGACATTGATTTGTTTGCACGTATTGTGGCAATTGCAGATGTATATGATGCGATGACTTCCAACAGAGTGTATCGTTCGGCTATATGTCCGTTCAATGTTATTTCTACATTTGAGGAGAGCGTGGATTTGTTTGACCCTAAGTGCCTGTTTGTGTTCTTGGAGAAGATTGCACATTCTTACGTCAATAATGAAGTGGTACTTAATGATGAGCTGGAAGGTACAGTTGTTATGATTAATAAGTATGCTCTTGCGAGACCGGGTGTATTGGTAGGTGGTGCGTACATAGATCTGTCAAGACAGGATAAGCTGAAGATTACGGCTATTAAGTAATGAATATTAAGAAAAGGCGCTACTCGCCCAATATGTTAATTGGTGTGGGTAGCGCTGTTTTGTTTAAAAAAGAATAATTATTTCATTCGGCTCATAACACTATTGTGATACTTATTATCGTAGGTTACGTCTTCTGTGAACCAGTCAGGCCTGGTAAAGCCTTCGGCTGTTTCAATGTCAGGAAATTCGACCTCGGCAAGAACCAAACCGTCGAACCTTCCTTCGAAAATATCCAGCTCTATGAATAAATCATTTTCAATTGGCAGTACATAGCGTTTCTTTGTGATGATATTTCCGTCTGCTTTTTCTCGTAAATGAACATAAGCCTCCGCTGTAAGGGGAAGATTGTATTCTTCGTGTGCGAGCATCCATTTGTCGCCTTCAAGATTACCCTTTGACTTGTAAGTAAGGTAATAGCTGTCGTCCTCCTTGCGGATGCGAACCACCGGTGAAGTGCAAAGGTAAGCCTGCTCTATCTGGTGGCATTTGGCAGTTGCTAAATCATAAGGATTTTTATTTAAATCAACTAGGAATTTTCTTTCGATTTCCATTTATAGAACCTCCGTTTTTATGAATATGTATATAATAGCATATTTCTGGACTGAATTGAAGTGACATATTTGAAAAAATGTGGTATAATTACCATAGTTATGAGTTTCGGTTAAATAGGAGGATTTTATGAGTAAGGTATATACATTTTTTGCAACAGGATATGAAGAGGTAGAGGCACTTACAGTGGTTGATTTGCTTAGAAGAGCGGGCGTTGAAGTGAATATGGTGTCTGTGACAGGTGAAGCTAGTGTGACAGGTTCTCATGGTATTAGCATTAATATGGATAGTAGATTTGACGATAATGATTATAGTGACGGAGATTTGTTCTTCCTTCCGGGTGGAATGCCTGGAACAACGAATCTTTTGGCTCACGAAGGCTTGTGTAAGCTGCTTGTGGCTAAATGTGGTGAGGGAAAGAGGCTTGCTGCGGTATGTGCGGCACCAAGCGTATACGGGCAGCTGGGTCTGCTGAATGGAAAGTGTGCTACTTGTTATCCGGGATTTGAGGATAAGCTTGTGGGTGCAAGGACATTGACAGACAGCGTGGTTACTGATGGAAATATTACAACCAGCAGGGGCATGGGAACAAGTATTGATTTGGGCCTTGAGCTTATTACATTGCTATGTGATGAAGAAAAGGCTATGACCATAGGGAAAGGAATTATTTACAAATAATGAAGAAGTTTATACTTGCGGTTCTGCTATGCGTGATGACACTTGGACTATTCGCATGTAAGGACAAAGAAGAGGAAATAGAATATAATGATAAAGAAGCTGAAGCTTCAGGAACGGTTACTCTTGATGGTGATGACCCGGATATCAATATTACTAACATAAAGGCAAAGGTTGGGGCGGATATTGATTATTTATCAGGTGTTATTGTTGAGGATGAAGAGAAGTTTGAGGATTTAAAGGTATGGGTGGATGCTTCGGCTGTTGATATTTATGAGCCGGGTGATTATAAGGCAAAGTATACATTTGAGTATAACGGCAAAAGCGTGGAGCATTACATAATTGTTACAATATTCGCAGATGAAGGTGAGGAATCAGCCGGTGAGTCTGATACTTCAAGGAATAATAATTCAGTTCGGGACGAGGATGACAACGCTGTAAATGTGGGAGACGGCTACGAATCGCAGACTAAGCAGAATGCAGCAGATAATAATGCAGCAGATAATAATGCAGCAGATAATAATGTAGCGGATAATAATGTAGCGGATAATAATGTGGCAGATAATAATATGGCAGACAGCAATGAAGCTACTACTAAGCAGACCTCAACAACGAAAAACCAAAATTCAACAACAGCGAAGTCTACAACTACGACAAAGGCGACTACAACGACAAAGGCGACTACAACAGCAAAACAGACTGCCACTACAACAAAGAAGAGTGACACGTCAAGTAGTACAAAAGCTACTACTACAAGCAATAGCGGCAGTTCTTCTGAGACAACAAGAAGACAGCTGATTACGTCGGCAGGTACTGCAACAACAAAGACGGAAGATATAGGTTATGCGTATATTGATTTATTATCAGGCAGTACTATATCCATTAAGTCTACAACAGAAAGATACATCCTGCTTACAAGAACAGATGTGACTTATGTAACAAAAAATGGTGTGGAATATAAGGTTTCAAAATTAGTTATCAGATATAATACGGGGGAAGAGAGAACTCTTGAGACAGTGGAGGAAAAATGCAATTAATAGAAGTAAAGGGTAAGGCAGAGAGCCTTAAGGAAAATGTAAAAAAGGTTATTATTGGTAAGGACGAAACAATAGAGCTTCTTATAACAGCACTGTTTGCCGGCGGACATGTTCTTTTGGAGGATGTGCCGGGAAGCGGTAAGACAATGCTTGCGAAGACATTGGCAAAGAGCATTGATGGCAGCTTTAAGAGAATACAGATGACACCAGACCTGTTACCGTCGGATATTACAGGTATCAATTATTTTGATATGAAGACATCGGAATTTAGGTTCATCAAGGGGCCTGTATTTACCAATATACTTATTGCAGATGAAATCAACAGAGCTAATCCAAAGACACAGGCAGGTCTGCTTGAATGCATGGAAGAAAAACAGGTAAGCGTTGATGGAACTACATATGAGCTTGATGACACATTTATGGTTATGGCAACTGAGAACCCTGTGGACAGTCAGGGTGTGTTTAAGTTGCCTGAAGCTCAGATAGATAGATTTTTGATGAAGCTTTATATGGAGTATCCTAAGCATAATGATATGGTCAAGATATTTAAGGTGCACTCTGAAAAGGAATTGCTTGATGAGGTAACACCGGTAATGTCAGTGGCGGATATTAAGGAAATAGCTGCAATGGTTAAGTTGGTTCGAGTTGATGATTGTCTGTTTGAATATGTTACGAATATAGTTGAAAGAACGAGAAATCATGAGGATATTATTCTTGGTATCAGCCAGAGAGGTGGAATTGCACTTATTAAGGCTGCAAAGAGCATGGCACTCATATCCGGAAGGGATTATGTGTTGCCTGATGATATTAAGGCTTGTGCACCGGCTGTGTTGTCTCATAGATTAATTCTCAAGAATAGTCAGCGTTTGAAGAAGAATGGTGAAAAGGAAATCATTTTAGATATATTGAATGAAGTTGAGGTTCCGACGGAGCCGATTTAGTTGAGAGGGGATAAGATATGGATTTGAATATAGACATAATTCTTATCGGTATTATTGTTATTTGGCTTGTAATCATTGGATTTACAGGCCTATTGTTGTTATATAAGAGGTTTATGGAATGGGGCTTTAAACAGCTGGAATATAAAAGATATTTTTCTAAGGAAGGAGCTTTTGAAGGAGAAAGCGTCTATTTTATTGAGGAAATGACCAATCGCTTTTTTCTGACATTCAGAGAGATTGATGTTGAATCACATATATCAGCAGGAATAAAGCTTGAGGGCTGCGATTCAGAGGATGAGATGATACAGCATTTCATCAGTACATTTACCATGAAACCATTTACAAAGGTTAGAAGGGTACATAAAGCAACCTGTGTGAAGCGTGGCCACTATATATTGGAGAGCGCAACTATTGAATATGCCGGAAAGGATATTTTTATTGATAGTAAATACGAGTTTAGGATTTATCCAAAGGAAACGCCTATAGATAAAAAGGAAAGCTTGAATATGTACCTTCAGTACAGCAATTACTCCAGATATCCTATTATTGAGGATGTATTTTCCGTAAATGGTATAAGGGAATATGGCTATGGCGATGGGATGTCACGAGTTAATCACAAGGCTACTGCAAGGGCAGGAAAGCTGATGGTTAATACCAATGATTATGTTCTTGGTAGAAAGATAATGGTGTATTTGAATTTTCAAATGATTGAGGATGAATATATGCCCATTTACATATATCAGGAACATATGGAAAATGCATTATCCTATGTGGCCCATCTTATTGGTGAGTGTGAGCGTAGCGGTTTTATGTTTGGATTTGCCTGCAACTCCAGATTTACATATGGTGGAAGAAGTGCACATTTTCCTATGAATACCGGTTATAACGCGTATGTTGATATATTGAACACCTTGGCGTGTGTCCGTGCGGCAGAGGGCGATTCCATACTGCCGCTGATTGATAAGGAAATAGATGAGAATATCAGCAATACGGAGGTGTTTTTCTTTACCCTGCGTGTGGATGATTCGGTTAACTCCAGAATTGATATGCTGGAAAATATGGGAAATGTAGTAACTGTCGTGAAGATAGATGAGGTGTAGCAGTGAATAAGGAACTTAAAGAAAAGCTAATATTAATATTGATTGCCATTGAATTCATTATCAGCTGTGTATTAATGGGGATATATATTTATTTGCCTAGGGATGATGCGTACAAAGGATTGTTCAATACGTTGACTATAATGATGTTTTTCATAACCTTGATTACTATTTATGTGTTCAATATGACAGATAAGGTGAAGAAGGTTGTTAAGAAGGTGGCAGAGGTTGTATTTAACTTGACCGTTGGTGTCATATTCAGAGTCTTTGATGCGTTACTTAATATGACGACTGCAAACAGAACTGGAAGTCTTAAGGTAATTACAGGATATGAAGATAAGGTTTTCTCTGTTCGTGAGCAAAAGAAAAAGCGAAGGGCAAATTATAAAAGCTATAGGAAGATGGATAATAGGGAAAAGGTGCGTTTCTTGTACTATAAGGCTGTGACAAAGGCTGTGAGAAAGGGCTTTGGTTTTAGGGAGGCTGACACGCCATTTGAGGTCAATGACAGGCTGATAGAGAGAAAATATTACAAAAATCAAGAAACACAGCTGGGAGAAATATATAGTGTTGGAAGATATGACAGTCAATGCGAGATAACCGATGAGATGGTAGAAGTTATGAAGAAATCTTGCTAGGAGAGAATTTATGTGTGATGTAATTGAAAAGTCTTTATGCCGGGGAAAATATACGTTACTGGATGAAATCGGCAAAATAGATAAGCTTGATGGTAAAAGCTTTGCAGATGGAAAGGGCGGAAGCTATGTCCTTGGGCAGGAAAAAAAGGATTCTTTTATAATGCCGGGAATGAAGCAGACGGTGTCAAAGCAATGTTTGACTGGTGAAATAGGCATTTGTGATGATATGGTTCCACAGGGGATATGTTGCTTTGGCGGATATATTTTTGTGTCGGCATATTGTATGTCAAAGCTTTACAATGCAGTTATATATGTGCTTGATGTAAATTCGAAGGCGTATATTACAACATTGATAATGCATAAGCATTGCCATGCAGGCGGTCTTATCTGTGGAGAGGGACAGCTGTGGGTGGCTGATACAGGGGCAGAGGATACAGGATATCTGTTTTACTTTGATTTTGGACAGATACGGGAGGCGATTAAGGCCACGTTGAAGGATGATAAGGTTACAGCTATCGATATGTCGAGCTTTGAGCGAGGTGCTGTTAAGCTTGGAAAAGGGAATAAGGCAAGCTTTATCACCAATTATAAGGGGAAGATATGTGTTGGTGAGTATATGAAAAATGTAGATAATGTTGGAAGACTTGGTTTGTATGACCCTAAGGAGCTGCTGGATGGTATAGCGGATAGAACCGAATTGATGACTATTCCGGGGAATGCTAATGGTGTGTTGTTCCACCAAGCAGGTGATAAGGAATATGCTCTGGTTACTGCAAATTATGGCAAGAAGGCTAATTCATTGGTGCACGTTTATGAGGTGACAGAGGTTGATGGCAAGCTGGTATTTACCGCGACAAAGGTTATGGAGATGCCTTGTATGATTGAGGAAGGGTTTAGCTATGGTTTGTATACGTATTTTGTCTTTGAATCATGTGCTAAGCCATATAGAAGCTTTGGAGGCGGGAAAAAACCGGCAAAGGATATTGCTGGAAGAGTTTGTGGGTTTTATTCTAAGTTTATATTTGAATAATAACTATTTATTGGAAGTATCTAGAAAAAAATAATGACAAACGATATTTTTTATGTTATAATGCTATGCGTTATGTTCTGTTTATTAATAATAAGAATACACAGGGCGCAGTTTTATTAGGAGGATTTACAAAAATGAGTTTACAGGTAGAAAAATTAGAGAAGAATATGGCAAAGCTTACAATCG
>CAYWDL010000065.1:0-8980 GCA_964457015.1 uncultured Roseburia sp.
ATGGGAAATACCAAGAATATTGGCAACCTCCTTCTGCGTCATTTCTTCACCCGAAGGAGTAGTTAAACCATACCTTAATTCCACTATCTGTCTTTCTCTGCCTGACAGCTTATTAATAGCTTTTTTTAACAAATTAATCTCTGCCTCATCCTCAATATTTTTGTATACCACATCCTCCTCAGTACCAAGAACATCAGACAAAAGTAATTCATTGCCATCCCAGTCCACATTCAGCGGTTCATCTATGGATACCTCCTGTTTTACCCTGCTATTCTTCCTAAGATACATTAATATCTCATTCTCAATGCATCTGGATGCATATGTTGCAAGCTTGATGTTCTTATCTTTATTATATGTGTTAATGGACTTAATAAGTCCTATTGTGCCAATAGAAATCAAATCCTCCACTCCAACACCTGTGTTATCGAATTTCTTTGCAATATAGACCACAAGTCTTAAATTATGTTCAATCAATATAGAACGTGCCTCGCTGTCATCCTCAGTGCCCAAGCCCTCTATTGCCCATGCTTCCTCATGTGGTTCCAGTGGTGGTGGCAGAACCTCACTGCCTCCAATATAATGTATATCGCCCTGACTTCCAAATAATAAATTTTTAATTGTAGGCATCATTTTAAACGATAACCCACGATTCATAGAAACTTTAATAACCATTTACACTCTACTCCTTTTTTGTTTAAAATAAATCCCTAGTCATCATTATTTATCTGATGACTTATGCTGCTATGTAACAATCCCTCAAATTTGCCATCCGAAGCGAGTTTTTTATCATATAATGCAATTATCGGTTTATCAATCCTGATACTGGGCATATGGCCATTTTCAATTTCAATATAATCCACCTCAACTGCATCCAGTAATCCCCTGCTATTTCCTAAAGAATTGAAGGGAATCACCCTGTAAAACCCATTTTCCTTATTAACAATATCTTTAACAGCCTCATATTCTATTATATGTACCTTTCTTCCGGATATTGGGTCAAACAATAAATTTCCTGTATCCAACAATGCATTAAGGGTTACTACCCCACCTGCATTGCTCACCTTAACCTTAAATATCTGACATTTACTGCCAGCTCTTTTGCTGAGCCGCTTAATCAAAAAATCTGTCATTAGATATGTAAACAAGGCAATTGACACAAATCTAATTATATTTACTGTTTTTATATATGTCCCTGATAATATCCTGTTTATCACAAATCCAAATGATGTGTAATAGTACAACGCATTCATTGCTCCTCCTAATATAAAAGTTGCCGCATAAACTATACACATATTTTTTATATTACTTCTAATCCCCTTAATCTTAAATGTCACCCGGCACATAACAAAGCAAATAAATATGTATGAAGTGATAAATCTGAGCAAAATTGCTTTGAATGGTAATATCAGTCCAATTACCGACAGTAATCCGCCAATTAACGCTCCGGCCAAACACCTAAGTGATGTGGTTTGTGGTTTTATAAGGCTTTTAGCAATAACTAATATAAGAAAATCCATAAAAGTATTTATTATTAAGAAAACATCCAGATATACAACATAATTCACCATAACCTCCTTTAAATCTTACTTTATTGTATGATATTATAATTCGGTATAGAAAATGTATGTGGATTGTAAAGAATATGTAAAAAAGCTCCGGTGCAATTTCCTATTATACAAAAAAGCGCCGCATAACGCGACGCTTAAAATTCACATTCTTAATCTCTATTTCTCTGTAAGAACTCAGGAATTGAAATACTCTTTTCAACCACTCTGCTTTCTACAGGCTGTGTCTTAAAGCTAATCTGCTGCTTAGCCTGTCCAGCCGGCTGAGCAACTGGTTGTGGTTTAGCACCATTTAAGCTCTTCACAGTACTTGTTGGCTGATAGTTAAATGCCTTAGCCTGTCCAAACGGATTAGCACCTGCATCCTCAAGACCTGTAGCAATAACAGTAATAACACACTCATCAACCATATTCTCATCATATCTTACACCGAAGATAATGTTTGCCTGGTCTCCAGCCATCTGCTGTACATATGAAGCCGCCTCATCAGCCTCGATAAGTCCAACATCACCTGAGATATTAATAATAATCTGCTCTGCACCGGCAATGGTTGTCTCAAGAAGTGGGCTGGTAACAGCAATCTTAACAGCCTCCGCAGCCTTGTCATCACCTTTAGCCGCACCGATACCGATATGAGCAACACCTCTGTCAGTCATAACAGTCTTAACATCGGCAAAGTCAAGGTTGATAAGGGCAGGAACATTGATAAGGTCTGTAATACCCTGTACTGCCTGCTGTAAAACTTCGTCAGCCTTCTTCAATGCTTCCGGCATTGATGTTCTTCTGTCAACAATTTCAAGTAACTTATCATTTGGAATAACGATAAGAGTATCTACATTCTCTTTAAGCTTTTCAATTCCTGCCAAAGCATTATTCATACGTGTTTTAGCTTCAAATCTAAATGGCTTTGTAACTACACCTACTGTAAGAATACCATTTTCCTTGGCAAGCTTAGCAACTACAGGTGCAGCACCTGTACCTGTTCCGCCACCCATACCGCATGTTACAAACACCATATCGGCGCCTGATAACATTTCTTTAATTTCATCAATATTCTCTTCGGCTGCCTTTTCGCCAACCTCAGGCTGTGCACCTGCACCTAATCCCTTAGTAAGCTTCTCACCAATCTGCTTAACGATTGGAGCCTTACATAACTTCAATGCCTGCTTATCAGTATTGATGCCAATAAATTCGACACCGGATATGCCTTCATCCACCATTCTATTAACCGCATTATTTCCTGCTCCGCCAACACCAACAACGATTATTTTTGCAGCAGCTTCCATTTCATTTATTCCTATTTCAAGCAAGGGTTTTTCCTCCTTCAACCTATTATTGCATTAAATTATTCGAAATTTATGTATTCCCATACCTTTATATAATATAATTTTTTTTGAAAATAATCAACTACTATTTAATTTTTTTTCAAAATATATCCGTTATCCTCATTATCATACTCCTGCATATCAAGAATACCTGACTCTTCCTTAATTTCTCCATAGAGATCATTCAAGTCCATCATCTTCTCATTCAGCATAGAACCATCTCCAAGATCCACCCTGATATTTCCAATAAACATCTGTATCTCGCCGTCACTAGTAATATTGATAGTGTCCGTTTCTAAATTATACTTCGTACACAGCTGTGTCAATTCAAGAAGCTGACCGAACATGTTCTTGTTTTCAGTGGGCAGCTGCTCATGAAGAACAAAATAATCAAATTGGAAGCCTGTGATTTGTGGCACGTTTTCAAGCTCCTTTACCGAGCTTTCCACCACTATTCCATCCTTATCAAAATAAAGATTATTACTCATATACTTCACATACCCAACTACGCTTTTATCATATAGAGTAATGACAAACTTACCAAAAGATTTCATCTCAAAATCGTATGTTTCTATAAACGGAATCTCCTGCTTCTCTTGAAAAATGTTTTTTACAATAAACTTAAATGCATTCTTTGAAGTCCCTTCCGGAAAAAACATTGCTTCCAGTTCTTCGTCCGTATACCTTTCACTTCCTTTGAATTCAAGTGTAAATTTGTATTCTTCGTTAATTTGCCCTTCTTCATCAATGATAACATATAATTTAGTTGTATAACATAAACCGACGACAGCCAAAATAAGCATCACCAAAATAGTTATCAGCACCGGTTTTACATGACTTTTTCTTTTTGTCATTTTATTTTACGTCTCCTCTGATATATTTGCACCAAGACACTTTAAATCCTTCGCAATATTTTCATAACCTCTCTGTATATACTCTATATTATGCACCCTGGTAGTCCCATTAGCAACAAGCCCTGCTATAACAAGTGCGGCACCACCTCGAAGGTCCGATACATATACATCATTTCCCTCAAGCTCCTCATCACCACATACCACAACTATCCTACCCTTAATAACTGTTGCAGATGCACCAAGCTTAACCAATTCTTCCACCACCTTATATCTTCGTTCAAAAATATTTTCCTTTAATACCGATATTCCCTCTGCCATCAAAAGTGCCACAACAAAGGGTGTTCCTGCATCAGTAGAAAACGCAGGATATGGACCGGTTTCAAGACACATAAGTGGTCTCAGCTTTCTGTTTTTATCTCTCGAAATATATACATAATTTTTTCTAACCTTTACATAACATCCCATCTTCTTTAAATTATTTATCTCTTCCCTTAAATACTCACCCTTAATATTTTTCAACTTAACACTTCCACCAACAGCTGCAGTTGCTGCCAAATATGTAGCCGCAACCATTCTATCCCCCATAACCCTGTAATGACAACCATGAAGCTTTTCCACACCAAGGATAGTTATACAGTCGGTTCCGGCACCCTTTATATTGGCGCCAAGTCTATTGAGAAAATCCTGAAACTCTATAATTTCAGGCTCCTTTGCAACATTATTAAGTCTAGTTACCCCTTCAGCCTTTACTGCCATCATCATAAGATTCTCTGTGGCTCCCACACTTGGAAATTTCAATGTAATATCACTTGCAACCAGCTTATTGGTGTAGGCCTCAACAACCTCATCATCATCGGATACTGCAATATTCAGTCTGGACATACCATCCAGATGGATATCCACCGGTCTTCTGCCAATATTACATCCTCCGGGATGAGCAACTGACGCTTCACCAAATCTGCTAACCAAAGCACCAAGAAGTATAATCCCTCCTCTTGTTTTAGACATTTCCTCCTTCTCTAACGGAACATTCTTTGCTTTGGTACCATCTATGTAAAGCATATTATCAAAAAAACACACCGTCATTCCAAGCTTTTCAAGCAATCCAATAATCTCATGAACATCCTTTATGTCCGGACAATTATAAATGGATACAATGTCGTCCACCATAACTGATGCCGCTATAATTGGCAACACACTGTTTTTTGACCCCTGAATATTTATCTCACCTTCTAATTTATCTGTTTTCCCCACCTTATAATATGACATTTCTAACCTCCGAATAATCGTATATATTATATTATTCAAAGATTTTTATTTTAGTCACATTATTTTTTTCTGGAAACAGATAATGCAAGACCAATTTCTGCAAGCAGGAACAACACCGAAGTACCACCATAACTGATAAATGGTAAGGTTATACCCGTATTAGGAATGGAATTGGTAACAACGGCAATGTTAAGTATTACCTGAATGGCTATATGGGCCATAATACCAACCACCAGCATAGTTCCAAACAAATCCTCCGCTTCCATGGCAATTACATAAAGTCGCCATATAAGGAAGCCAAAAAGAATTATCACTGCAACTCCGCCAAAAAGTCCTAATTCCTCACAAATAATTGTAAATATCATATCGTTCTGTGCTTCCGGAATAAACCCAAGCTTTTGAACGCTCTGACCAAATCCTTTTCCAAACAATCCGCCTGAGCCTATGGCGTATAAAGCCTGCAATACCTGGTAACCAC
Source organism: uncultured Roseburia sp. (assembly GCA_964457015.1). Lineage (GTDB taxonomy): Bacteria > Bacillota > Clostridia > Lachnospirales > Lachnospiraceae > SVEL01. The sequence continues at coordinate 5,492 of CAYWDL010000065.1, forward strand.
CATCCTGCGAGTACTCTTCAGGATTAAGCCATACCTGTATTCTGCCCATTCTGAAGCTGTCACCAAACTGAAGCAGGGCTATTACACCAACAATAGCAACAATAATCAGTATTATGTACAGCTTTGTATTTGGACTGGCAATAAAAAGCATTGTAAAAGCAATACCAAATATAATAATGGCAGTACTTAAATTATCTGTAATAATCGCTACAGCGCCAACCATTACTGCAACAAACGCTCCAATTATAACAACTGTACGAAACTTACCTAATTTATTAACTGTCTCAGATATTATCCATGCAAGGAACACAATCATTGCCACTTTAATAAACTCTGCCGGCTGAAATGACGGACCATTTTCGAAGCCAAGCCATCTTCTTGCACCATTTCTCTCAATACCCAATGGTGTAAGAATAAGCAACACCATACCTAATGCTCCCACATAGGCCAATATGGCAAACCTTTTCCAAAAACGATAATCTATACACCCGATAAAAATCATTGCTACCACACCAATTATCGTACTCTTAATCTGACTCTTTACAAAAAAAGTAGAATCATTGTAATTCAAATACGCGTCATAAGAGCTGGCGCTGTACAACATAACCAAACCAAATGCCAGTAAAACCACAACAATTACAAGCAATGTGTAATCAATATTAAATTTTAATTTTTTTTCATCCTTCACCAGCATCTACCACCATTCTTTTTATTAATAATTCTACAATGCCATATATGCAACAAGGCAAAGTAATGTTGTAATAACAGTGAACACTGCCACAACTCTTGTTTCCGACCATCCACACAATTCAAAATGATGATGAATCGGTGCCATCTTGAATATTCTCTTACCCTTTGAAATCTTAAAATACGTAACCTGAATAATTACGGATAAAACCTCAACAAAGTAAATAAACGCTACTAACAAAAGGAATATTGGCATCTTAAGCACTATAGCTGTTTATGCAACAAATCCGCCAAGAGCCAAAGAACCCGTATCTCCCATAAATACCTTTGCAGGATATACATTAAAAAGCAAAAAGCCCATAAGCGCACCACATACTGCACCGGTAATTGGCTCAATTCCACTTTTTGTAACAATTGCAATAACAGTAAAGAACACTGATATTATAATAGTAACTCCCGTTGCCAGGCCATCAAGACCATCCGTAAAGTTAGCACCATTTACAGTACCAACAACAACGCAGAAAACAAATGGGATAAACAATGCTCCAACATCCCATGTTCTGTCTGTAAATGGCAGAATAACCTCTGTTCCAATATCTGTGTAATTATATAAATAGAAAATGAACACACCTGTTACAAGAATCTGCAACGCCATCTTCTGCCATGCCTTAAGTCCTAAATTTCGCTTCATTACAACCTTAATATAATCATCCAAAAAACCTATAAGACCAAAGCCCAGTGTCATAAATAACACGGGTAGCATTTCCTTATAATCCTTTATAAATATAAGAGAAGTAATAACAACGCTTGATAAGATTACCAAACCACCCATTGTTGGTGTACCTGACTTTTTCTGATGTTCCTTAGGTCCTTCTTCTCTAATATACTGTCCAAACTTTAACTTATGTAAAAAAGGTATAACTATCGGACATAAAACTACGCTTACTAAAAAAGATATTATTATTGACATTACTGTTTCTGTGCTCATTTCTAACTCCTATTCTTTACTTTAACATTAGTTATCAGTATAATCTTTTTCTACTGAATAATCAACACCTAAATATGGTAATATGTTTTCAAACACTTCCTTGATTACAGGTGTTGCAATTGTACCACCATAGTATACCCCTGTAGGCTCATCGATAATACACATGGCAATCACCTCAGGATCATCAGCTGGTGCGAAACCAATAAATGAGGCAATATACTTACCATTTCCTCTAGGAAGCTTTTCCGAGGTTGCCGTTTTTCCCCCAATAGAGTATCCTTCTATCTGACATTTACTGCCACCGCCCTCACTTACTACCTTTTCAAGCATTGTTCGCATCCTAAGCGAGGTTTCCTCACTAATTACATTTTCCTCAATCTCATACTGGAATTCATCCACAATATTTCCCTCATCATCCATGGTTTTCATACCAAAGTGCGGGGTTACAAGATTTCCACCGTTAACAATACACGAAGTTGCTGCCAACAGCTGCAATGGCGTAATCTGAAACGACTGACCAAATGACATTGTGGCAAGCTCAACATTCTTTACATTTTCAATATCGTGTATGATTGTACCCGCTTCTCCAGGCAGGTCTACTCCGGTCTTACTCAAAATACCAAGCTTATCCATATATGTGTACAGATTTTCAGTTCCAACTCTCTGACCAACCTCGATAAACACAGGATTACAGGAATTCATCAATCCCTGCAAAAATGTCTCTGTTCCATGTCCGCTGGTATTATGACATCTTATTCTCCTGTCATCAACTATCTTATAGCCCGGACAATTAAATAATGTGTCTTCATCCACAACCCCCAATTCAAGCGCCGCAGTTGCTGTTATCATCTTAAATGTGGACCCTGGCTCATATGTATCATTAATACATTGATTTCGCCACATTTTATTAAGTGCATCCATATAATCATCATCTTCAAGCTCAGTCTCTGTAACATAATTCAGCTCATAAGGATTATTCAAGTCAAATTCCGGTACGTTTACCATAGCGTATATCTCACCGTTCTTGGGATTCATAACTATAATGGACACGTAATTTGCCTCTTTTGACTCCAACACCTTCGAAGCTGCCTGCTCACAGTACTTTTGAATATTAATATCAATGGACGTAACAAGATTTAAGCCATTAACCGGCTCAATTCTGTTTTCTACAACATCATCTATTTCGACACCTCTCGCATCTGTAGTTGTAAGAATTTTCCCATCTTCACCCTTTAAGTATTCTTCATACTGAACCTCAAGTCCTATTATGCCCTGATTGTCAGCCCCTGTAAAACCCATTACCTTGGATGCCAATGTAGAGTAAGGATAATATCTTTTGTAATCCTCATCAACCTTTACACCGGCCAAATCATAAGCTCTAATGGCATCTCCCACAGTCTTATCAACGTTTGACTTAATTTTTTCAATGGAGCTTACTTTCTCAACCTTCTTCCTCACCTCATCCTCTGTCATGGACAATTCCTCTGCCAGTATCTTTATGACCCTTTCAGGCTCTTCTATCTGGTTATAGATAACCGATACTGTACATACTGTTTTATTGGAAGCAAGGACTTCTCCATTGCGATCAAGAATCTGACCTCTTGCTGCTTTAATAGTTCTTTCCCGCTGATGTACATCAACAGCCTTCTCACTATAATATGATGATTGAAAAATCATCACATATACAAGTCTGAAACATAATGCTATCAATAACAGTATAATAACAATAATACTGGCGAATAGCTTCTTTTTGTTATGCATTCTGCTTCTTAACATAAATAACCTCATAAAAGTAGTTTTTACTAATGTATTAT
>CAYWDL010000066.1:0-8891 GCA_964457015.1 uncultured Roseburia sp.
AGGATTTGGGTCTTGAGGTTGACGACAAGAAGTTTATGATTGGTATTGTGTCGAGACTTACAGACCAGAAGGGCTTCGACCTTATATCATATGTCATGGATGAGTTATGTCAGGAAAATGTTCAAATCGTTGTTCTTGGAACAGGTGAAGAAAGATACGAGAATATGTTCAGACATTTTGATTGGAAGTATGGTAATAAAGTTTCGGCTCATATCTACTATTCGGAAGAAATGTCTCACAGAATTTACGCTTCATGTGATGCATTCCTTATGCCATCGCTCTTTGAACCATGTGGCTTGAGTCAGCTTATGAGTTTGAGATATGGTACAGTTCCAATTGTAAGAGAGACAGGTGGTCTTAGAGACACAGTTGAACCTTACAATGAATATGAAAGTAAGGGAACAGGCTTCTCATTTGCTAATTACAATGCTCACGAGATGCTTAATACTATTCGTTATGCAATGCATGTATATTATAATAAGAAGAGAGAATGGAACAAGATTGTCGACAGAGGCATGATGGCAGACTTCTCATGGACAACTTCTGCAAAGAAATATGAAGAGATTTATAGAAATCTTTTAGGCTGGTAGAATTAATACAGCAGGTCCTAGTTGACCTGCTGTATCTTTGTTATATCCGGCTCAATAGCCATAGAATAATTAGTATGGTATATTACAAAGCCCGGTTTTGCTCCGGCAACCTTCTTCACATGCTTTCTCTCAATATAATCAATTTCAACCTTATCCTGATCACGTCCCTTTGAGTAATATGCAGCCAATCTTGCAGCTTCCTCAAAGGTTCTGTCAGGAAGCTCTTTTCCATTTGTCTTTACTATGACGTGAGAGCCAGGGAAGGTCTTTGAATGAAACCACCAGTCACCTCCATTGGCAAGCTTGAAAGTAATCTCTTCATTCTGAAGATTATTTTTACCTACATACATATCAAAACCATCAGAAGAGATGTAGTGATATGGCTCATTCTTAATTTTTTCCTTCTTTGCAGCTCCTTTGCGCTTTATATAGCCTGACATTATCATCTCTTCCTTGATTTCCTTTAAATCATCTTCAGTCAAAGCCATATCAAGAGAGGTTAATACTGACTCTAAATGGTCGATTTCAGCCTTAGTTTCTGTAATGATACCCTCTAAAGCCTCACTTGTACGTTTAAGCTTTGTATACTTATCAAAGTATTTTTTTGCGTTATCCATCACCGAAATAGTGTCGTCAAGAGGAATGGTAATCTCTTCATTTGTATAGTAATTGAGTACATTCATTGACTTGCTCCCCTGGTCAACACCATAGCCATAAGAAGTGATTAGTTCTCCATAAACCTTGTATTTATCACGTTTTTCAGTATCCTTAAGCTGTTTAAGCTGTAAATCATACTTTTTATAATCCTTTTCTAGAGTGGTAGTAATAATCCTTCTAATATCGTAGGATTTCTGTCTGATACGCGTTAAAGTATTCTTTGTTGCATAATAGTTATTTAAGACCTCGCTGATGGAATCAAAGGTCTTTGTCTCCAAATCAGAGTATATTTTAAGCTTAATCGGTGAAAAATCAACAGGTTCACCATTTTTATAAATGATATTAGGTTCAAATGCGCCTGTTTTTACTACATTTATAATACTGTCAAAGGAATCATAGAGTCTTGTAAGGCAGTCTTCACTTAATGCGCTTACAGGCAGGTCACTGTCAATATCTGCACGATAGCAGATTTCTTCGGCAATTATAGGACTTATACCGGTGTATGAGGTATATATTGCCTTGGATATATTACAACCCTTAGTTCTTAAAGCCTTACAAAACTCTTCAAGGGAAGTTGCAAGAGTATTGTATTTGGACATAGTATCAGGAATAAAGTATTTTCTCCCCGGCAGAACCTGACGAACAGAACTCATTACACTATTGACATGTTTAATACTGTCAACAATTGTACAATCCGTCTCCATAAATATAATATTGCTGTGCTTTCCCATAAGCTCAACTGCAAGGATTTTCTCGCATAAATCACCCATTTCGTTATAGTGCTCCACCTTAAAGTTTACAATACGCTCAAGGCCCGGCTGATAAATGTCAATGATTTTACCATTATTAATATGCTTTCTAAGAAGCATACAGAAGTTAGGGGCTGTCAGAGGGCTTGTCTTGTTGGTATCCGTAAGATACATAAGTGGAAGTGAAGCGCCTGCTGAGATTAAGAGCTTATACTGTTCCTTCATAACCTTGATTGTAAGCTGAAGCTCATCATTTTCCGGCTGGGCGATTTTGAATAATCGTCCGCCAATTAATTTATTCTTTAATTCGCTTACTAAAGAAGCGACTGTTAATCCGTCAAATGCCATAATGTGCCTCCATTTTGATTATCTTCCATAAATTATATCAATAAATTAAAAAAATACAAATATTTTTCTTTTATTTTTGGCATTACTGTGTTATGATAAAGTCTGTATCTTTTTGTTAATACATATGAAAAGGTATTAATCTTTAAATTAAGAAAGGATGTAGATAATGAATAACAAACTTATTGATCTTGTTAATATTTCTAAGTCATACGACAATGAACTTATATTGGATGACTTAAATCTTTATATTCGAGAGAATGAATTTTTAACGTTATTGGGTCCTAGCGGTTGTGGTAAGACTACAACTTTGCGATTAATAGGCGGTTTTGAAAGTCCGGATCAGGGGAAAGTGATATTTGATGGCCAGGATATAACTAAGTTGCCACCAAATAAAAGAAAGTTGAATACGGTATTCCAGAAGTATGCGTTATTTACACATATGACAATTGCTGAGAATATTGCATTCGGTTTAAAGATTAAAAAGAAAAGCAAGGCTTACATAGATGATAAGATTAAGTACGCGTTAAAACTTGTTAATCTTGACGGATATGAGAATAGAATGGCGGATCAATTGAGCGGTGGTCAGCAGCAGAGAATTGCAATAGCCAGAGCTATTGTTAATGAACCAAAGGTGCTTTTATTGGACGAGCCTTTAGGAGCATTGGATTTAAAATTAAGACAGGATATGCAATACGAGCTTATCAGACTTAAGAATGAGCTTGGTATTACTTTTATATATGTTACACATGACCAGGAGGAGGCTCTTACAATGTCGGATACAATCGTTGTAATGAACCAGGGTTACATACAGCAGATTGGTACACCGGAGAATATTTACAACGAACCGGAAAATGCATTCGTAGCTGACTTTATTGGTGATAGTAACATCATAGATGGAATTATGATAGAAGACAAAGTGGTAGAGATACTTGGAAAGAAATTCAAGTGCGTTGACGAAGGCTTTGGTAATAACACACCGGTTGACGTTGTTATCAGACCTGAGGACGTGGAGCTTGTATCGCCACAGGAAGGAATCATCGAAGGTGTAGTATCACATCTTATTTTCAAGGGTGTTCATTATGAGATGGAAGTGCAGGCAAATGGCTATGAATGGCTTGTTCAGAGCACAAAGCTTGTACCTGTTGGAACAAAGGTAGGTATAAAGGTAGATCCTTTTAATATTCAGATAATGAACAAGCCTGCGTCTGAAGATGAAGAGGCGGTGATGCTGGATGAATAGTAAGAGATTAAAAAACTCATTAGTAGCAGGTCCATACCTTGTATGGATTGTGGCATTTATTGTTATTCCGCTTATGTTTGTGTTATATTACGGACTTACAGACGGAGATGGAAATTTTACTCTTGACAATGTAAAGGCCATAAGTGAGCCGATTTATTATGAGGCATTATTTCTGTCACTGGACCTTGCGCTTGTGTGTACAATAGTTTGTTTTGTACTGGCATTTCCTTTGGCGCTTATACTTCGTAATATGAATATAACCAAAAAGGGATTCATAGTATTTTTGTTTATTCTTCCAATGTGGATGAATTTCCTGCTAAGAACTTATGCATGGCAGGCAATACTTGATATTAATGGTGTTTTGGATACATTTTTGGGATTTTTTGGAATAAAGGAATTTACCATTATAAATACACCGGCGGCGGTAGTTCTTGGTATGGTATATGATTTTCTTCCGTTTATGGTATTGCCAATTTACAATACGATGGTAAAGATTGATGACAATGTTATAAATGCAGCCAGAGATTTAGGCGCAAGCTACTGGCAGACATTAAGAAAAATAATATTTCCACTTAGTATGCCGGGTATTGTAAGTGGTGTGATTATGGTATTTGTACCATCCCTTACAACATTTGCCATCTCCGACATCTTAGGCGGTGGTAAAATGTTACTTATTGGTAATATTATTGAAAGTAAAGTAAAGAGAGCCGGTAATATGAATTTGGGTGCAGGTCTTTCTCTTATACTTATGGTTTTTATTGTTATAAATATGCTGTTTTCGGCTAGATATAGCAAGGGCGAAGATAAGAGTCTTATCTGAGTTCATATTTTATTATGAAAGGAACTGTAGAGTATAATGGCGAAATATTTAAAGAAAATATATATGGGCCTTATTATTCTGTTTTTATATCTTCCTATAGCGGTGCTTATTGTTTCTTCATTTAATAATACAAAAGTACTTGGAAAATGGGGTGGTTTCACTCTTGACTGGTATAAGAACCTTTTTGAAAATGAGGCTATACTTAATTCATTAAGAAATACTCTTCTTATTGCAGTTTTGGCGGCAACCATAGCAACGGTCTTAGGTGTTTTGGGCTGTGTGGCCATAAGTAAGATGAAGAGAAGCACAAAAAGTGTTATAAATAGTGTGACAAATATTCCAATGCTCAATGCGGAAATAGTTACAGGTCTTGCGTTTATGCTTTTATTCCTTGGAATTGGTATGAAGCTTACGTTTAATACACTTCTCATTGCGCATATTACATTTTGTATACCATACGTTGTGCTTAGCGTAATGCCGAAAATTGAGCAGAGCGACAGGTATATGTATGAGGCTGCAAGAGATTTAGGTGCAACACCGATGCAGGCATTTTTTAAGATTACATTACCTGAGATTATGCCAGGCGTTCTGTCAGGCTTTGTAATGGCATTTACTATGTCTATTGATGACTTTGTTATTACATATTTTACAAGAGGTTCAGGTATAGATACTTTGTCAACAAAGATATATACAGAAGTAAAAAAAGGTATAAAGCCTGAAATGTATGCATTGTCAACACTTTTGTTTGTAACCGTGTTTGTATTAATGATTCTTGCTAATAAGGCTCCTTCTGAGAAAAAGGAAAAAAAGCCTGTGAGTAAGAAGAGGAAAATCTTCACATACGCCGGTTCAGGCGTTATTGCAGTTGCGGTTATTGTGGCAGTGATAGTAAGTGCCAATGGAAATAACACATCAACAAACAAGGAATTATATGTTTATAACTGGGGCGAGTACATTGACCCTGAGGTTATAACAATGTTTGAGGAAGAGACGGGCTACAAAGTATACTATGAGGAGTTTGAGACTAACGAGGATATGTATACAATTGTGGAGAGAGGAGCAAGAACCTACGATGTTATCTGTCCTTCTGACTATATGATTGCAAAGATGATTGAAAATGGTCTTCTTGCAGAAATAGATTACTCTAATATTCCTAATATTTCATACATTGGTGAGGAGTATATGGAGCTTTCGAAGGGTTTTGACCCTGAAAATAAATATTCTGTGCCATATTGCTATGGTACGGTTGGTATTATGTACAATACAACTATGGTAGATGATGTGGTTGACAGCTGGGACATTCTTTTTGATGAAAAGTATTCAGGCCAGATTCTTATGCAGGCAAGTGTAAGAGATGCATATTGTGTTGCGTTGTCAGAGCTGGGATATGATATTAATACATTAAATGAGGATGAGCTTAAAAAGGCTACGCAGCTTTTGATTGAACAGAAGCCGTTGGTACAGGCATATGTTATTGACCAGGTTAGGGATAAGATGATTGATAACAGAGCGGCTATCGGTGTTATATATTCAGGTGAAGCTGAGTATATGAGAGCAGAAAATCCTGACCTTGAATATGTTGTTCCAAAGGAGGGAACAAACTTCTGGGTTGACTCATGGGTAGTTCCTTCAAATGCAGAAAATAAAGAGGCTGCAGAGGCTTGGATTAACTTTATGTGCCAGCCGGAAATAGCATTACTTAACTTTGAATACATTATGTATGCTTCACCAAACACAGGTGTTAAAGATCTTATTGAGGATGAAGCGCTTTTGAACAGTCAGGCTTTATATCCTAGTGAGGAGGTTCTTGAGCGATGTGCCGTATATGAGTATCTTGGCGAGGAAGGCGATGCAATGTATGATGAGTATTGGACGCAGGTTGGTGCAGCAAGCAGTGAAGTGGAGGATGACGGTGGAGATGAGGAAGCCGGTTCCAACAGTATGTTTGTTATACTTAATATAGTTGGTATAATTGTAGTGCTGGTTTTGTTGATATTATGGAATGTAAAAGAAGTAATCAAAGAGCGTAAAAGAAAATAGCAGGTTGATTTTTTGATTGAAATGAACTATAATCGCTTGGAAATGGAAGAAACAATATGATAAAAAGTATGACAGGGTTTGGAAGAGCAGAGGTTTCTTTCGAACAGAAGAAATTCACAGTGGAGGTTAAGTCGGTTAATCACAGATATTTAGATATGAATATCAGAATACCAAAGAGATTTAACGCCTATGAAAACGAAGTTAGAAACATAATTAAGAAGTATGCAGCCAGAGGAAAGGTTGATATGTATATCACCTATGAAAATGATGGTGAGGATAGCTGTAATCTTAAATTCAATGAAGAACTTGCTAACCAGTATGCAAAGTACTATGGTATCATTAGTGAGAAATACGGCATTGATAATAATTTGAATGCATCTATACTTGCAAATTGTCATGATGTACTTTCTATGGCTGATACTGAAGAGGATATTGAAGCCTTATGGCCTTATCTTGAAAAGGCAGTCAATGCGGCAATGACAGCGTTTACTGCTGAAAGAGAGAAGGAAGGTAGAAATCTTGCCTGTGATTTGTTGGCTAAGCTTGATAATATCAAGGAAATTGTTGAATTTGTAAGTGTGCGTTCACCTAAGGTTTTGGAAGAGTATAGACAGAAGCTTTACGACAAGGTTAATGAGGTGCTGTCTGACAAAACTGTTGATGAGAATAGAATAGCAACAGAGGTTGTAATTTATTCGGATAAGATGTGTGTGGACGAAGAATTAGTCAGACTTAAGAGTCATATTGATAAAATGTCTGCGGAGCTTAACGGAAGTCAGGATGTGGGTAAAAAACTTGATTTTCTTGCTCAGGAAATGAATCGCGAGGCAAACACAATTATGTCTAAGGCAAATGATTTAGAGGTTACAGATAAAGGTATTGAGCTTAAGGTTGAAATTGAAAAAATCAGAGAGCAGATAAAGAATATTGAATAGAGGTGTTCTATGAAAAAAAGAGGCGTATTAGTTATAGTTTCAGGGTTCTCGGGAGCTGGTAAAGGGACTGTCATGAAAGGACTTATGGAGAAATACGATGATTATGCACTAAGTATTTCTGCAACAACGCGAGCTCCAAGAGAAGGAGAGGTTCACGGCGTTCATTACTTTTATAAGACTGTTGAAGAGTTTGAAAAGATGATTGAGCAGAATGAACTCATTGAATATGCACAGTATGTTGGTAATTACTACGGTACACCTAGGGAATATGTTGAAACTCAGCTTGATGCAGGGAAAAACGTTATTCTTGAGATTGAACTACAGGGTGCAATGAAGGTTAAGGAACAGATAAAAGATGTTGTATTAATATTCATTACGCCACCAAGCGCTGCCGAGCTTAAAGAAAGGCTTGTTGGCAGAGGAACAGAGGACATGGATACAATCAACGCAAGACTCAGTCGTGCAGTTGAGGAAAGTGTATTTATGGATAGATATGACTATTTGCTTGTTAATGATAAGCTTGATGTATGTATTGATGAGCTTCATGGTATCATACAATCAGAACGTTCAAAGGCAGATAGAAATTTAGAAACTATTAATATTATAAAAGAAGATTTAAAAGTATTTTCAGAAAGAGGTTAAAAATGTTACATCCATCATATTCAGATTTAATGGCAGTTGTTAATAGCGATGTTGAACCAGGTGAACAGCCGGTTGTACAGAGCAGATATTCAATCGTTCTTGCAACAGCAAAAAGAGCAAGACAGATTATTTCAGGTGAAGAAACACTTGTAAATCATAAGAATAAAAAGCCTTTATCGGTGGCAGTTGAAGAGCTTCATGCCGGTAAGGTTAAAATTGTTGGCGATGAGGATATGGAATAATCATGGCTAAAACTAACGTTGGTGAAAAAGGCAAAATCCTGTTTGTATCACTTGGTTGCGATAAGAATCTTGTTGATACTGAGGAAATGCTTGGATTGTTAAGAAGCGATGGCTATAGATTTACTGATGATGAGACAGAGGCTGATATTATAATAGTAAATAGCTGCTGTTTTATTAATGATGCCAAGGAAGAAAGCGTTAATACTATTCTTGAAATGGCTGAGTTAAAGAAGGAAGGTAAATTGAAGGCATTAATTGTAACAGGATGTCTTGCAGAGCGTTACAAGGATGAAATTCTTAAGGAAATAGAAGAGGTTGATGCTGTATTAGGTACAGCTTCGTACGATAATATTGTTTTGGTGCTTGGGAAGGCATTGAGTGGTGAGAAGCAGATGAATTTCATGCCTCTTGACAGACTTGTGTTAACGGAAACAAACAGAATATTAACTGGTGGTGGACATTTTGCACATTTAAAAATTGCAGAGGGCTGTGATAAGCATTGCACATACTGTATTATTCCTAAGATTAGGGGAAGGTATAGAAGTGTTCCAATGGAAAAGCTTATTAGTGAAGCTGAATATCTTGCATCGCAGGGGGTTAAGGAGCTTATTCTTGTTGCCCAGGAAAC
>CAYWDL010000067.1:0-8873 GCA_964457015.1 uncultured Roseburia sp.
ATAACCAAAGGCTTTGTGGCTGTTTTGTTCTTCTCCAACTGTCAAAGATGGGATTTTATAGGAAAATGCTAGATTTTTTCATAAGTTGTTTACAAAATATGTTTAAAAAGTTTGGTATATTCGCTAAAATGAGAAAAACATAGAAAAAACTATGGAAATTTCCTCATAATTATGTATAATTATTATTAAGAAGATTATTACTTCTTAACCTTTCGCAATGTAGGACAAAAGAACATTGTATCTTGATACAATTATGCTTCACAATGTGCAACAAAATACATTGTATTATGAGACAAGTACCTTTCGCAATGTAGGACAAAAGAACATTGCCGGGGGCTGTCGGGAAATAGATAGCCCCTTTTTTTACCCTACACTCCCCTTGACCAATAATGCCACAAATATAACTGAGGTACAAATCAATACTGTCAGTATCAACTCAATAATTTTAGCTTTTTCTCTCTCATCCTCAACCATTTCTTTATACAATTCTTCTGAATCAGGAGCATGTAATTTATCCACTTTTTCAACCGGCCATGGGATAAATCCAAATAGCCAAACAATAATATTTCCTAACAGAATAATTCTCTTGCTTCCAAATGAATTATCAGAACCACCAAAATGTATCTGTACTCTGTCTGGCAAACCTTGATATGTAATATAAAAGAACAAAAATGTACCAACCAATATCACATATTTTATTATTGTCAATATTTTAACTCTCATTCTCCACTCTCCATCCACTTTGCATACATCATACACACAACCAATGCCAGAAGTATCACCATCATTGTAGATACCATCGCCATATACCCATCAAAAATCAATGCCAGCAATAACATAACAATTCCAGCTATAACAAGTACAATTCCAGCAAACTTATTTGCCTTCTTCCAGTTTTCATCGCTTTTCATAGTGATTGGAAGTCTAAATCCAACCATTGAATTTGGTTTTGTTTTAGGCATATAATTACCGCCTATTATCAACAATATCCCTATAAAAATTGATGTTATCTTGTTTATATCCACAGTCTGCACCTTAGTACCCGGTGTTGCTTCCCACGCTTGATAAAGAAACACACATTGTAAACCTAAAAACATAAGGGTAGTTGCAATTGAAACGACGTACAAAACATTTATATTCGAATGCAACTCTGCCTTCTTTTTTTCATCCTCTGTCTTCTTAGCATTTCTTTCAGACATCACAATAACAAGTTGCATAAATCCAGTCATAGCTATCGTTACAATCGGTAAAATGAGCTGCTCATATTTTGCTCCCCATCTGTCAATATTTCCCTGTGCATCATAATGCATAGGTACTGTATCTGGCAAAAGGTTAATTGCAAACAATGTCACTATCAGTGGAATGAATGTTATTATCCACATTATTTTTTTCTTCATTTTTTCCTCCAAACTGCTTAAGCCAAAATATAAGCTCGTCAAAAAGTGTTGTATTTATCTCGTACCAAATATAATTTTTCTCTTTATACTCTAGCAATAAATCTGCCCTTTTTAGCATTTTCAAATGATATGACAATGCCGCCGGAGTAATATTAAGCTCCTTTGCAATGTCACCTGCATTCATTCTTCCCTCCTTTAATAGCATCATTATCTGCTGTCTTAAAGGGTCTGAAAATGCCTTTAGTGTATCACTCACCGCCACTAAAATCACCACCTATTTAAAATTTACTTTAAATAGATTATAACAATCTATAAACAAAAAACAAGAACTATTTAAAATTATTTTTAAATAGTTCTCATCCTCAAACATTCGTTATATCTAATATTTTATAAATATTCTTTAACACTTTCCATAAAGTGTTCTTCCATCTTTACCAGCTTTCTTGCCACATTCACAACCTTTCTATCTGCCTCTGTATACTTATTAAGATATTCACTTACAGACTGAATACCCATATTACAGCCATCCATAAGAATCTTAGCAACCTTTCTGTCGTCATCTGACATAGTTTTCATTTCTGTTGTAATAAATGACATTGCAATAGCCATCTTTCCTGGTTCAGGCTCCTGTTCACCATATTCTTTTAATAATGCCGATGTTTCTATTTCTATCTGCTTATGTTCCTCGCCATATGCTTTCACAAGCTTGCAAAAATCTGTGCTATTAATTTTTTCTAACACCTGTGATATGCTAGATATTGCCATCTTGCTTCCTTTGTTACATTCCTTCAAAAGTTCGATTGTATTTGCGTCCATATTTCCTCCATATTCATATATCATACTAAAATTATCATATATAAATATGGACAAAAAAATGGTTCTTAATACGTTTATATTAATTAAATTTAATCATTTTCACGATTAACTTCACTTCCGCCCCATTCAACTACTGTAAATCCAGCACGCTCAACACCATCTAATTCCTGCGGTTCAACATCTATCGGTTCGTCCAACTCCTGCCAAGCCATAAACACACGAATAACAGTATCAGGTGCCGGTGACACGTCTAATTTTGCATTTTCAGTATACACATCATCTTGGAAAGAAATTAAGTTATATTCATTATCTTCCATCTGTGGAAGCCAGTATATAATAAATTCATTGGCTTCTTTATCTGTTAAGCCCAACAATGCAAGCTTTTCTTCCAAAAACGCTTCCGTCTCATTACCTGGCACAACAAATCCTTTTGAAAAATCATATTCTACATCAGAAACTCCTTCCCAAAACAGGCAATAATATTCTCTATCATTCTCAAGTGAGTATAGCGTTCCATCAGGCTTTGCCATTATCTTCCAGCCATCCTTATATGATGGATATGTAGATGTAAATCGACCGTTATAATCAAGCTTTACAGAGACTTCCATTTCTTCTTCCGGATACAGGTATATAACTGGTTTTTTAGCAAGATATCCATCAGGTACATCATCATATCGGGGAATTTCATTAGTACAGTTATCCTCTTCACTAGCTTCTCCTGAATTACTACATCCCACTACCAATATCATAACCAGCATCATAACCAACATCAATAGTTTCTTCATCTGCTCTCCTCCTTACAACTAAATATCCTCATCATCAATCCAGTCCACTATATCCTTATAAACCATCTGCTTATCCTTCTCATTAAGAATCTCATGGCGCATATTATCATACAGCCCTGCTTCAACATGTCTGTAGCCCAAATCCTTCAACATACCCACACTTTTATAAAACGACTTTTCATTTACTATACAAGGGTCACCCTTGCCAGCCAAAAATATAATTGGCATTCTTTTATTCTTAAGAATCCATTTTCTTTTTGAATATACATCACACATTATGCTGAGCAAGGTATAATATCCATTTATGGTAAATGTAAAGTTACTATACATATTTTCATTGAATTCATTTACAACATCCACATCAGTACATATCCATGAATTCTTCAGTTTTTCATCCTTATATCGCATATAATATGCACCCATAACAAGTCCATCAAGCAATATGTTTGTCCTTTTCTCATCCAGTATAATACTAAGCAAATCTGCAAAAAACAGACCGGCTCTTTTACCAAATCTATTAGAAGGACTGCCAGACAATATAACCTTATCGTAATCATCGTCATAGCGCTTTATAACAGCTCTTGCAATCAGACTCCCCATACTGTGTCCAAACAGTATCAAAGGCAAATCAGGAAAATTATTCTTAATATAAACAGTAACCGCATGACTGCTTTCAATAACCTTATTCGCACCATCAGAACCAAAATATCCAAGCTCCTTAAAGAAGCTTACATTCTCTCCGTGACCGAGCATATCATTGATTACACAAATATATCCATTATCATTTAAATACTTTATAAAATCCAGATATCTTTCCTTGTATTCACACATACCGTGTAATATCTGCACCACGCCCTTGACAGCACCAGCCTTATCAGGCTTAAAGCACAAAGTTTTAACTGGTAAATCCTCAAGCCTCTTATAAAGTTCATATTCATTAACATCAATCATTGCAAATCTCCTTCAAAACCTCTGCCGGCACACGCAGTCTTCCTTTGCCTATACCCAGGTCTATATCCGGCTTATTACTTCCGTGAAAATCCGAGCCTCCGGTAATATACAATCCGTGACTTTCAGCCATTTTAGCAAGCATAACATCATCGCTTGGTGTATTCAAGGAATACAAGCCTTCAATTCCTTCCAGACCCAATCCCTTAAGGTAATCAAATAAACTATTAAGCCTGTCCTTCCCCATCTTATATAACAATGGGTGAGCCAGCACCGGATGTCCTCCTGCTGCCACAATCATCTCTATGGCATCCTTTGGTGAAATGCGCTCTCTTGTTGTATATGCAGGCTTACCATCTCCTAAGTATCTGTCAAAGGCCTCATTCTTACTACCTACGTATCCTTTTTCCTGCAAATATCTTGCAAAATGCGCCCTTGTAATAGTTGAGCTTGGATATAACTGTTTTAATTCCTCGTAGGATACCTGCATACCAAGGTTGCACAGCTTTTCCGCCATCTTCTTATTTCGATTTTCCCTACTGTCACCACATGTAACAATAAATTCATCAAATACCGGGCTTTTATAATCTATATTTAACCCAAGAATATGTAACTCGCCTGTGCCATAGGTGCAGGATATCTCAATTCCAGGAATTACGGTAAGTCCACATTTTTCACCTTCACATAAGGCCTCCTCCACTCCTGACACAGTATCATGGTCTGTCAGCGCAATGGCCTTCAACCCTTTCTCGCAAGCGTATGCCACAAGCTCTTTTACAGTATAAGTTCCATCTGAATGATTAGAATGAACATGCAAATCCACCCATTCCCGTAAATCAATATCTGCCATATCCTACCTCGCTTTATCGTAACAACTAATTTGGATTAGTCATAGGTTCAAATGTCCTTTTTGCCTTCACCGGATTTTTCTTCTTTGCACGTTTCTTTGCTTCCTCACAGAAAAAGCTTTGTGCACCGAGAAGCTTCTTTCCTCTCTTGTCAACCTTTTCATATACCCCTTCAGCATTCATAACATGGGCCTTCAATGTATCCTCAAGCTGAATATTCAAAATATGTTTTACCTCTTCCTTCAAGGTCTCATCCTCTACAGGGAACATTATTTCAACACGCTTATCAAGATTTCTTGGCATCCAGTCAGCACTTGCCATAAACACCTCTTCCTTTCCATCATTGTAGAAATAGAAGATTCTGCTATGTTCAAGGAATGTACCTACAATTGAACGAACATTAATATTCTCACTCATTCCCGGAACCTGCGCCCTAAGACAACAGATACCTCTGATAATCAAATCAATCTTAACACCTGCACGGCTGGCATCGTATAAAAGCTTGATAATTTCCTTATCACAAAGGGAGTTCATCTTTGCAACAATCTTAGCCTCCTTACCAGCCTTTGCATTTTCTGTTTCTCTCTTAATAAGGAATTTGAACTTATCTCTAAGCCACAATGGCGCCAAGGAAAGCTTATTCCAGTTCTCAGGCTCTGAATAGCCTGAAAGCATATTAAATACAGCTGTTGCATCCTCACCGATGGCATTCTTGCATGTAAGCAAGCCCATATCTGTGTACAACTTAGCTGTTGCATCATTGTAGTTACCTGTACCAAGATGAACATATCTCTTGATACCATCCTCCTCATTTCTAACAACCAAAGTAATCTTACTGTGAGTTTTAAGTCCCTTCAAACCATAGATAACGTGACAACCTGCCTTTTCAAGCATCTTTGCCCAATTAATGTTATTTTCCTCGTCAAATCTTGCCTTTAATTCTACCAAAACTGATACCTGCTTACCATTTTCAGCCGCCTGAGCCAATGCAGCAATAATAGGCGAATTACCACTTACACGGTAAAGTGTCTGCTTTATCGCAAGAACCTTTGGGTCAACTGCTGCCGTTCTTACAAAATCAACAACAGGGTCAAATGTCTGGTATGGGTGGTGAAGTAAAATATCACCCTTCTTTATTGTTTCAAAAATATTTTCCTCCGGATTAATCTGTGGATGATTTACCGGTATAAACTTCTTATCCCTAAGATGGTCAAAGCCCTCAAGACCATATAGCTTCATCAGGAAGGTAAGGTCAATCGGTCCATTAATCTTAAATATATCCTCATCCTTTATGGCAAGCTCCTTCTTAAGAATCTTAAGCAAACGCTTATCAATCCCTTCCTCAACCTCAAGACGGATTGCCTCGCCCCACTGACGCTTTTTAAGCTGCTTTTGAATTTCCTTTAAAAGGTCAGCTGCATCCTCTTCATCAATGGTCAAGTCCGCATTTCTCATAACTCTGTATGGATGTGCACACACAACCTTATAGTTTAAAAAGAGCTTATCAATAAATCTTTCAATGATTTCTTCAAGTAAAACCAATGTTACCTCGCCTTCATTTTCCGAAGGTACAATAAAATATCTTGGCAATACCGAAGGTACCTGAACTGTTGCAAATTCAAATTCGCCATCATTTTCAAGAAGAGCCGCAATATTTAAAGACTTATTTCTAATAAGTGGAAATGGTCTTGAAGAATCCACTGCCATAGGTGTTACAACAGGGTAAATTGTTTCATTAAAATATTTTTCAATTGCCTTAACCTGCTCCTTATTCAAATCCTCATGCTTCTTAATAAGCAGCTTCTCACTTTTCATAAGCGGCATCAATGAACGATTATATGTATTATACTGGGCCGCAACGAAATCATGTGTCTTCTCATTGATAGCCTTTAACTGCTCTGCAGCTGTCATTCCGGCAATATCCTGCTTTGTATACTTTGCATGGACCATATCCTTCAAGGATGCTACCCTTATCATAAAAAACTCATCAAGATTTGAAGCTGTAATACTTAAAAACTTCATTCTCTCAAACAATAAAATACTTTTATCCTTAGCCTCACCTAAAATTCTATAATTGAAATCCAACCAGCTAAGCTCTCTGTTTGTAAAAATGTCACCCATACACTACTGTCCTTTCTTCTTTTTCAAAACAGGTCTGATTCCATACACTTCTTCAAAGAAATCTGCCTTATCCTTAAATAAACCTATCTCCAATGTAATATCATCATTTGTATTTGCTGTAATTATCAACTCATTATTCTTTATTTCAAGCTTGTGATTCTTATACTTCTGCTTATGACTTCTGTCCATAGCATTACCAACTCTAAGAATTGCAACCAATTTAACTATTTTCAAATAATCCTCATTGCTAAAGCCAAGAGTTCTATTATCCTCAATCTCCTGAGTATTGTATCTTACAACATTTGCAATAATCTCTCTTTCCTTGTGGGAAAGACCAATAATCTCCGTAGTCTTAATAATATTGTAAGAACAATCTGCTGCATATCGCATACTTACATATTTACCGCAATCATGCAGGGTTGCTGCAATAGAAAGAAGTAATCTGTCTCTGCTATTAAGTCCATGATACTTTTTCATTACATCAAATATTGCCCCTGTATGCTCTCTTAACAATTCAATATGCTTCATATTTCCATAATATCTCTTACAGATAGTTCTGGCTTCCTCCAAAATATCCTCCTCGAAATTATGAGCAACCTTAATCTTTTTATTCTCCAATGCATAATCTGCTGCAATAGCATCACACATATCAACATCTGATATAAGCACTGACTTTGCCTTAAAATTCTCTATGATTTTCTTATAAATCTTCATACAAGGAGACTTGCTTGGTATACCTAAAAACTCTCCTACTGAATAAATCTTATTCTTATAATCAGGAGCATTTTTTCTTGCATCGCTTGCAAGTATTTCACCAATAACAATTACATTCTCAATCTTTCTCTCCTGAAGATATAATCTGTTCAAGGTTTGCAAATCATTTACCAAAAGTTCCTCAATAAGAGCATCAAAATGACTACTATCCTCACTCAATTCATAAATCAATTCACTGATTCTAATAGAACCTAAGCGAATATTATTAGTTGCTATTAGCACACCATTTTCAAATATTGAAATCTGCGTACTTGTTGAACCAACCTCAACAATAGCTGCTGACTTTTTAGTAAATTCTTCAAACTTACTCTCACAGGAAGCCACCGCCTTAAAGCTTAAAAACCTCTGCTCTGAATTGCTTAAAACCTTCACATCAAATCCGGTTCTAACCTTTATACGGTCAAGAATGGTATCGATGTTGGATGCCTGTCTGATACCACTTGTGACACCAACTGCAAAATTTGTAATCTTATATCCCTTAATAATCATAAGATAATCATACAATACCTGACACAATTCCTCGATAGTCTTAAAGCTAAGCTTACCATTTCTGTAAACCTCGCTTCCAAGCTCCAATTCCTTTTTTAAATTATCAATTTTTACAATGCCATTTCTAGTAATTTCAAACACCTTAAGCTGTACATTGTAAGCCCCAATATCGACTGCTGCAAACCTCGTAATCGCCATACTTTACCTCTTTTCTGAGCGACTTATCGCGAAGAGGCGACGCAAATATCAAATTTGCGTCTGCCATCAGGGCTATTTGCTTTCGCTCAGAAGCAAATAGCCGTGTAAAAAATCAGCGCATCAGTGTGATTTTTTACACTTTACCTCTTTTCTTGTCCCAAAATATAATTGATAAACTGTTGCGCTGTTCTGCCTGACAAGCCACCATGACTTATCTCCCATTTGTTAGCCTCCGCATATAACTGCTCCTTGGACATTTTCACATTATGCTTATCCGCAAGCACACTTACAATATTCTCGAACTGCTTTCTGCTTGGCGAAGTAAAGCATATTGTCACACCAAATCTGTTAACCAACGACAATTTCTCTTCAACAGTATCCGAAGTATGTAAATCCTCTCTTCTGTCTTCCTTGTCGCTCCATTTCTCACGAACCAGATGTCTTCTGTTTGAAGTAGCATAAATCAACACATTTTTTGGCTTTTTGCTAAGACCGCC
>CAYWDL010000068.1:0-8859 GCA_964457015.1 uncultured Roseburia sp.
ACAAAACAAATCGTAGTTTTTAGAATCCCTGAGCGCCTTCAAAAGACTATATCTGGATTTGGAAATATCCTGATATTCGTCAACAATAACAAATTTGTATGGGTTAGAATATTTTCCTTCACGAATGTATTTAGTTGCATCATTTATCATATCATTAAAGTCTATTTCATTGCTCTTTGAAAGATATTCTTCGTATGAATCAAATATTGGTTCTAATAGTTCTAAAATCATTGCGTTATTATATTTGTCAGAACTTGTGTTATTAATATTTCTAACTGCATCAAGGGTGTAATTGTTGCTTTTTACTAAGTTTATTATGGTTGCAAATAATTCTATAACACCATCTAGGATGGATTTATCTTCGCTTACAAGTGTAGCCCAAAGGTCATCGGGAGATTTAGGTATAAGTTCAACTGAATGTTCTAACAAATGTTTTTCAAGGTTTTCCAACAAAATTCCTTCGAATTTTTCATATGAAAAGCATTCAATCATAATAGTATTATTATCTTTGTGTAACTGACGTTTCCAATTCATAGACAAGTTATATGATTCAGAAGCGGTCATTCCATTATTGCCACTAAAATAAGGAGGAACTTCCCCATTTCTATTTATTCCAAAGTATTCAATATAAATATTATAATCAGGTAAATAGAAGTCTGGATGGTATTGTCCATGTATGCTTGTTCTAGTATCTATTATATAAGCTGGTTCGTATACGTAGTTAATTCCGTTTTGGTATAAGTAATTAGCAATATCCATTTCACCATAGCTTTTGACAGTTTCATAATTTAATGTCGTAGGTGGATTTAATATACGGTATTCATTATATTCGCTAAGTGTAGTAAACTCAAATTCTGATTTGGCATGAATTCGATTAAACAAAAGGTAAGTACTGAGCAAATTTAAATAGTTTTTGGATTTCATGTTTTGCTCGAGTTTTTCCTTTATAAACTTTTGAAGCCTTATGGTAGTTATGTTTGGCTTTACGCCCTCAACAGATGTAAGTATATTCAATCCTAGTTTATGAAATGTTGAAGCTTCGATTTTGCATTTTGTTTCATTTTCAATTCGGTTACTCATTTCAGAGGCTGAAGCATTGGTGAAAGAAAGTACTAAAAAATCCTCTGGTTTATATTTGCCTGTTGCCAACAAATACTTTATTTTGCCAATGATGGTAGTAGTCTTGCCAGTTCCTGCGCCTGCGATTACAAGCTGGTTATGAAACTCTTTTACTATACTAGCCGTTTGCTGTTTATCAAGAACTTGTCCTTCAACTTGTCCAATAAGCTCATATGCAATAGGAATTCGTTGGTCTGTTAATTCGAGATTATGTCTTGAAACACGCAGATTTAATGCATTGATATTAACATATAGAGTATCACTTAGTTTTTGCAAGTTTTTATACTGTTTAGCTTTTTTATATTTGTATAAATGAATTTTATTTGCATCAGAAATAGTGGAAGAATTCTGCTCCTTCCATCGTGTTGCAACATCTTTTTCTATGTAGTTTGTTTTATTTGTAAAAATATTGTTATACTCGTTCAATGCATTGTTTATACGCGTTATCAACGCATCACATGCTTCGTTTCGAAGTCTTATTCTTTCTTTGTGTTTATTAATTAGGCTTTGGATGAAATTCATATTGTTTTCCTCTTATAATAAAAATTGCAAAAATCATTTGTCATACAATTGAGTTTAAGTTTTAGAACTTTTATAGTAGTATATCATATTGATTAAATGATTGCATATTCTAAAATGTATAAATGTTTGCAGAATCTAAGAAAATATCTATTGATATACCCTGACGACCATGTATTATAATAACAGACAAGAGACATTTTTTTTTAGGAGGTGAACCTGATGCCAACATCAACATTTAGCAGAAATTTCGTTGTTACCCCTGAAAAAGAGGAAGAATTTGTCAGAGAGATGACAAAGAAGGCAGAGACATTATTAACTGAAGGTTTTGAAGGTCATTATGTAAGTTTATAAGATGACGCAGAATTAAGTGAAAGGATTGCCAAAGCGCTTAATAAGTAAAAAATTAATGATAATAATTGATAACGGACACAATGGTAAATATTTTCACTATTGTGTTCGTTCTATTGTACACCAGTTCTTAAAACATCACCCTAGGTGTGTCGTAGGATTCCTTTAGGCACGCCATCCGCACAGTGGCATTAAAATTGAAAGAAAGTAGTAGCGATTAACCCCTAATAGTGGTATAATCTTCCCTATAAGTATTTGTTGATTAGTGATTATAATTCGTTCGTGAAGGAGAAATACATATGGCAGGGAAGAAACCCCGTGAAATAACTATGCGTGAGTTTTGTGAGGCATTGGACACAAGACAGTTTCACGTGTATTTTCAACCTAAAATTGATATGGTAACAACGAAGCTGTATGGGGCAGAAGCCCTTTCAAGGTGGATTCACCCTACGGGTGGATTGCGCTTTCCCATGGATTACATTCCTCAGCTGGAGGAAAAGGGATGGATTGCGGAGCTTGATATGTATACATATGAGGAGGTCTGTCGTATTAAGGCTGATTGGAAGGCTAAGGGCAGGGCGTACTCCGATATTGTGATTTCAGTGAATATGTCCAGAGAACATTTGTATAATGAACGTTTTGTACACGATTTGTGTGAGATTGCTGATAAATATGAGATTCCCCATGAAGAGTTGGAATTTGAATTGACAGAAAGTGTCTGTGCTGAAGATATTAACAAGCTGATAAAAAGTGTGGCGGATGTTAAGGCGCAAGGCTTTTTCGTGTCCATAGATGACTTTGGTTCGGGATTTTCGGGTCTTAATCTTTTGAAGGATATTTCAGTGGATACCATAAAGATTGACAAGGAATTTTTACATGGCTCGGGTAGTACAGACCGTGGAAAGAGCATTATTAAGAATGTTATAGCTATGTGCCTTGATTTGAAGGTTGATGTTATTACAGAGGGTGTGGAAACTGTTGAACAGATTGAGTTTCTAAAAAAATGTGGATGTCAGCATGCGCAGGGCTTTTATTATTCAAGGCCGGTGCCTGTAGGTGAGTTTGAAACATTTGCAGAGAAATATATTGTGCCTGCAGTTGGCAGCTATGTGTTTGACTTTGAGGGGGATACATTTAGTGATGATGGAAGTCTTGAGGGAGAGATGGTTGGCGAAGGATTTAATTATAACACTGGCATTTACAAGGATACCAAGTCGCTGTATTTTCCAGGTGGACCTGTAGCTGGAAATGTTATATTTCTACCTAAAAATACGCTGGTTAGTGAGAGCTTTGCGGTTTCTATGTGGATTAAGCCGGAGGAGCTTACTGAGTGGACCTCTGTTTTCTATGTTCGATATGCAGGTGGATTTGTGTCCATTGCGCCACTGACATTTGAAGGAACCTTGGGCTTTAGATGGTGGAACTCCAATGGCGTGGAGGGCTGGCGAGATATTTATGGTCCAAAGGTTATGAAGAATATGTGGATACATCTTTTCTTCACATATAATAGTCGTAAGAATATTATGCAGGCGTTTTTAAATGGTGAAAAGCTGGGCGAGCTTACAAATGTTCCAAGCAACAGATATGTTGAGGAGATTATCATTGGCGGTGATAATTTCATGCAGTCCTTTAAAGGAAATATTGATGAAGTGATTATTTACAATGAGGCGAAGGATAGCCAGTTCGTAAAGGAACTTTATGCTGAGTATACGTCAAAAAGAATTAATAATTACGAGAGAATCTAGCGGAATAGCTTCAATTTGCAATGTAGATATTTCAAGGAGTGTGGACAGGAGGTATATGAAAGATAATATTCTGTCAGTAACGTAAAAAACAATAAAAATGTAAAGAATTCGGCATATAGAAGATAAATTGTTGCTTAGGTACTCCCAAAAAGAGAAAAGAGTACCTGACATAAAAAAAGTCTGCTATGTGCCGAAAAAGTTTGGTTAAACAAGAAGATTTCGGTATCAGAGTAAGATTTCTCTGCATATACCGCCCACTCGAACCTCCCACCCAAACCGCCCACCCAAACCGCCCGCCCGAACCGCCCAATTCCAAGCACAAGATATTTACTTTGCGAATTCAAGTAGCAAAAAAGCTTAAACATTGACAGCCCTTTTTGCATATGATATTATAAATAAAACTCTTTGCACTGCATATAAATCTACAGTACAAACTGAGCAGACCGTGATGAAAGTCATGGAGTCGGGTCGCATAGGCGACAGTGGAATATTGCATCCACGGGACAGTAGTTGCTAATACTGATTCGTGGGTGTTTTTATATCTAAAGGTAATCCCCACATATATTTAGTGCCATAGAGCTATCTTACATTTATGGAGGTAACTAATATGGAAAATCAAATTGTAAAGGAAAAAGAATTTCAAAAAATTGCCAATAAGGTATCCTGTATCACGATTATTGTCAATGTGGTATTGGCTATTTTTAAAGTATTTGCAGGAATTATAGCACATTCAAGTGCTATGATAAGTGATGCAATACACTCCGCATCTGATGTGTTCAGCACATTTGTTGTAATAATTGGAATTAAGCTTGCGTCGAAGGAGTCTGACAAAGAGCATCCTTATGGACATGAACGTTTGGAGTGTGTGGCTGCCATAGTGCTTGCCATAATTTTATTTATTACAGGCTTAGGAATTGGTATGGAGGCTGTTAAGGATATAACCAGTGGGAATTATACTGATTTGAAGGTGCCGGGAGTGCTGGCGCTTATTGCAGCTATTGTGTCCATTGTAGTTAAGGAGGCTATGTACTGGTATACAAGACATTATGCCAGAAAAATTGATTCGGGTGCATTGATGGCGGACGCGTGGCATCATCGTTCAGATGCATTGTCTTCTGTTGGCGCATTAATCGGTATCGGTGCAGCCAGACTTGGATACCCTGTAATGGATTCAATTGCCAGCCTGGTAATATTTTTCTTTATTTTGAAGGCTGCATATGATATATTTATGGATGCAATCGATAAAATGGTCGACCATTCATGCTCTGAGGAGATGGAAGAAAAAATTTGCAGTTGCGTTATGGAAAATGAAAACGTTTTAGGTATTGATTTGCTTCAGACGCGTATATTTGGAAATAAAATATATGTGGATTTAGAGATTTCGGTGGATGGTGATTATACTCTTAGAGAGGCCCATTTGATTGCGGAAAATGTACACGAAAAGATTGAAGAAAGATTTGAAAAGGTTAAGCACATTATGGTGCATGTAAATCCAACTGAGAAAGAAGAATAGATATGAAACATTTATTAGAATATTTAAAAGATTATAAGAAGGAATCGGTGTTGGCTCCGCTTTTTAAGATGTTAGAGGCATCCTTTGAACTTTTGGTGCCACTTGTTGTGGCAGCAGTTATTGATAATGGTATCCCAAGTGGTGATAAGGGATACATTGGCAAAATGTTTTTGTTGATGGTGCTGCTTGCAGTTGTGGGGCTTGTCAGTGCCATTACTGCCCAATATTACGCGGCGAAGGCAGCGGTAGGTGTCAGCAAGTCCATGAGAAATGGCTTGTTTAAGCATATCCAAGGTCTCTCATTTTCTGAGCTTGATGACATAGGAACATCAACATTAATAACGAGAATGACCAACGATATCAATCAGGTGCAATCAGGCGTAAATTTATTTTTACGCTTATTTTTGCGTTCGCCATTTATTGTTTTTGGTGCCATGATTATGGCGTTCACAGTTGATGTGAAGGGTGCACTTGTATTTGTTGTGACAATTCCGCTTTTATCAGTGGTTGTTTTTGGCATAATGCTTTGGACTATGCCTTTGTTTAAGAAGGTTCAGCAGCGTGTCGACAAGCTTCTTGGAATAACCAAGGAAAATCTTGAAGGTGTCAGGGTTATCCGAGCCTTTAGAAAAGAACAGGATGAGATAGATGATTTTAATGATGAAAATGAGCTTTTGAGAGAGTTTCAGCTGAAGGCAGGAAAGATTTCTGCGTTAATGAATCCGATTACTTATATTATCATTAATGGAGCAATTATTTTCTTAATGTATGTTGGAGCCATACGAGTTGATGGTGGTGCATTAAAGCAGGGACAGGTTCTTGCCCTTGTCAACTATATGTCACAGATACTGGTTGAGCTTGTGAAGCTTGCAAATCTTATTATTACAGTAACTAAGGCTGTTGCCTGTGCCAATAGAATTGAAGGTGTGTTTGAGGTTGAAGCTTCTATAAAGAAGGATGTTGTAGAAGCTGCGGATAGTTCGAAGTCGGTTGACGAAGCAGTGCCGGTTGTGGAATTTAGAAATGTTTCATTTACATATAAGGACGGCGCTGAGGATGCCGTTAAGGGCATTGATTTTGTGGTAAATGAAGGTGAAACTGTAGGTATTATCGGTGGTACAGGGTCGGGTAAATCTACAATTATCAATCTTATTCCAAGATTTTATGATGTAACAGGTGGTGAGGTGCTTGTTGATGGCAAGAATGTAAAGGATGTGGATGTGAATGAGCTTCGTAAAAAGGTCGGAGTGGTAATGCAGAATAATCTTTTGTTCAAGGGCACTATTGAGGAGAATCTTAGATTTTCAAATCCCGATGCAACTGACCAACAGATTGAAAATGCACTTGATATTTCTTGCAGTAAGGAATTTGTGGACAGTAAAGAGGGCAGATTGCAGTATATGATATTACAGGGAGGAAAGAATCTTTCAGGAGGTCAGAAGCAGAGGCTTACTATTGCAAGAGCCTTGGTTCGAGAGCCTAAGATTTTAATACTTGACGATAGCTCATCAGCTCTTGACTATGCAACTGATGCCAAGCTTAGAAAGGGCATCAAGGAAATGAAGAGTGACGGTGTAGTGTTTGTTGTATCACAAAGAACCTCGTCAATTCAGCATGCAGACAAGATTATCGTTATGGATGACGGCGAGATAGTTGGTATAGGCACACACAATGAATTGCTTGATAGCTGCCAGCTTTATCAGGAAATTCATAAGACACAGACTAAGTAAGGAGGGTATGCAGAGATGAATAAAAAGACTATTTTCAGAGTTTTAAATTATATAAAAAAATATTGGTACCTTCTTGCGTTATATGGGGTGGCTGCAGTTATTTCTGTAGTGTTGACGCTTCATTTGCCAAAGCTTATCGGTGATGGTATTGACTGTATCATAGGTGTTGATGATGTTGATTTCATTTTATTGAAGTCCATTATCATAGAGATGATTGTAGTTATTGGGATTACTGCGCTGGCTCAGTGGATTATGAGTCTTTGCAATAACAAGATTGCTTATAATATAGTAAGAGATATGCGTAAGGAAGCATTTGAAAAGCTTAATATTCTGCCACTTCGTTATGTGGATAGACATCCTCACGGTGAGATTGTCAGCAAGATTATCAATGATGTTGACCAGTTTTCAGAAGGTATTCTTATGGGAATGTCCCAGCTGTTTACAGGTGTTATCACAATTGTGTTGACAGTGTGCATTTTATTTACAATGGATATAAGAATTACCCTTGCGGTGCTTATTATTACTCCGGCATCTCTTTTGGTGGCCAACTTTATTTCAAAGAGAACCTTTAATATGTTTAAGCTGCAGTCTGAGATAAGAGGCGAGCAGACCTCCTTCATAAATGAAATGATTACCGGTGAAAAGGTTGTTCAGGCATTTGGCTACGAGGACAGAGCTATTGATAAATTTGAAGAAATTAATGATAGATTGTCTGATGCATCCTTGAAGGCTATATTTTTCTCAAGCATTGTAAATCCTTCAACAAGATTTATAAATGCCATAGTGTATGCGGCGACCTTGCTGATTGGTGCCTTGATTGCAGTGTCTGGCGGTGGCATAACTGTTGGTCAGATATCAAGAGCATTGAGCTATGCCAACCAGTATACAAAGCCATTTAATGAGATAACATCGGTTATAGCTGAACTGCAGAATGCTTTGGCTTGTGGCGAGAGAGTGTTTGAACTTATCGATGAGGAGCCGCAGACAGCTGATGCGACTAATGCAGTTCATGTGGATGAGTTTGAGGGTACAGTTGAACTTAAAAATGTAAACTTTTCTTATGTTCCTGACAAGAAACTTATCGAGAATTTCAATTTGTCAGTAAAGCCAGGTCAGCGAATAGCAATCGTTGGTCCGACCGGCTGCGGTAAGACTACACTTATCAATCTTTTGATGAGATTTTATGATGTGAATTCCGGCGACATCAGATTAAATGATGTGTCGATTTATGATATGACTAGAGAGAATCTGCGTGAAGGCTATGGTATGGTATTGCAGGAGACATGGCTTAAAACCGGTACTATCCGAGAAAATATTTCAATGGGCAAGCCGGAAGCTACGATGGATGAAATTATCGCAGCAGCAAAAGCAGCCCACGCTCACAGCTTCATAAAAAGATTGCCAAAGGGCTATGACACTGTTATCGGCGAAGGTGGCGGAAGCCTGTCCCAGGGCCAAAAGCAGCTCTTATGTATTGCTAGAGTAATGCTTTTATCACCATCGATGCTTATACTTGATGAAGCTACATCATCAATTGATACACGAACTGAAATACGAGTTCAAAAGGCTTTCCTTGAACTTATGGAAGGCAGAACAAGTTTCATCGTTGCCCACAGACTATCAACTATCAAGAGCGCAGACACAATTCTTGTAATGAAAGACGGCAACGTAATCGAGCAGGGAAATCATGAAGAACTGATGGCAGCAGGTGGATTTTATAGCGAGTTGTATAATAGTCAGTATGCGTGTTAGCAATGAGCCATGCACAGATTCGTGCAAATTGACTGCTGGGAGCTTGCTCGCAAGCAGGCATATTCGAGCGAAGATGTATACGGCGAATGCCGCGACAGTGAGCAAGCTGTGCTTGCGAACCTGTCGGCAT
>CAYWDL010000069.1:0-8857 GCA_964457015.1 uncultured Roseburia sp.
CTTCGAATACACACACCCACAATAATCCTGACGATAAAGCTCATATTCTTTGGATAATTCAACGCTTCTCTTGTATCCGTTTTTCTTTTTAAAATCAGATGCAAGGTGTGCTATACCATAATTTTCAGCAACTTCTTCACCAATTCGATTAAGGACCTCGCTGTTTTTCAAAGGACTAATAGATAATGTGGTTGTAAAATAGTCAAAGCCCTTCTCTTTTGCAAGACTTGCGGTATAAGATAGTCTTAGTCTAAAGCACTCTTCACAGCGCTTGCCGCCTTCAGGCTCATTTTCCAAGCCCTTTGCAATCTCATAGAAATGCTCAGGTTCGTAATCAGTTGATATAAACTCAATTTTGTTTGTGGCCGGAAGACTGTTTATTAGTCTTGCCTGCTCTTTTATTCTATACTGATATTCCTCTTTTGGAAAAATATTTGGATTATAATATAAAACTGTAATCTTAAAATACTTAGACAAATATTCCAAACAATAGCTGCTGCAAGGCGCACAACAGCTGTGAAGCAGTAATGTTGGTACAATGCCTGCTTCCGCATTTTTTTCGACTAATTTATCTAATTCTTTTTGGTAGTTTATCTTGTTCATATATTCCTCCAAAAGCGCTTTATAAAGCTTTATTTAATACAATCCGCAATTTGTTTTGCAATACCTACTGCCGGGAAGGTGTTTTCGTCAATATTTTCCACAACAACCACTATGACATAGGTGTTATTATCTTTTTCGATAAAGCCTGTGAACCATGAGTTGGCATTACCTTTATCATCAATTTGCGCTGTTCCGGTTTTTCCGTATGCAGTATAAGCATTTGAATTAAGTGTGGATGCAGTTCCTGACACCACGACTTCTCGCATATATTCCTTCAAAACAGCGGCTTCCTCGGTTGTGAAAAATCTCTTGTATTCCGCATAATTATATTGCTCAACAATACGATTATTATAATCAATTATGCCGGATACAAGCATCGGCTTCATAGCAACACCTTCATTGGCAATTCCACTCATAAGCATAGCCATATGCATAGGTGTCACAAGGGTTGTACCCTGACCGATTACGGTCTGTGCAATATCAAATTCTGTAGATTCATCACTTATGGACATAGAGCTTTCGTTACATTCAAAACCTAAATCCAACGGCTTATTAAACATAAGCTTGTTACAAAGCTCATATAAACTATTCATACTGATATTTTTTCCAATGTTCACGAAAGAACAATTGCATGACTTTGCCAAAGAGCGCTTCAAGTCACAATTTCCATGAGCGGCTTTGTAACTACATTGCAATGTAAAGCCTTCCAGCTCAGTGGTGCCCTGGCATTGATAGAAATAATCTGCGTAATCATCAGGGTTTTCCTTGATATACTCAAGCATTGTCCATAATTTAAATGTTGAGCCTGGCGTATACAGACCCTTTGTTGCTCTATTAATAAGTAAGCCATTTTCGTTAGTGCTGACCTCATCCCAATTAAGCTCTATTGTATTGGGATCATATGAAGGCTTTGATACCATTGATAATATTTCACCTGTATTTGCATTCATTACTACTGCCGCACCTAAGTTGCTGCCCAATGCCTCATACGCCTTCTGCTGTATACTTACATCCAAGGTTGTCACAATGCTGTGCCCCTTCAGCTTTATATTGTTCAGTTCATTATAAATACTTGTGGCAAAGTTGGTGTTTTCTGCATACATATCATAATTGTAGCTACTTTCAAGGCCGTCAAGCCCCATTGTATCCCTTCCTACAACATTAGCAAAAACTTCTCCATAAGGATAATATCTGTATTCTTCTCCATCCTCGTCGGTTTTGGTTTCGGCCAGAGGATCGTAATGCCTTGACAGAATCTTTCCTTTGACAATTTTGTTAGAAAGCACCTGATATCGCTTGTTGTATGAATTGTTAATGATATCATCCCCATAAGCTGTTGTAAAAACCAACAGATACATAGCCATTACACCCATAAGAATTGAGAAGATAATGGTCGTTCTAAATGCATATTTGTTAGTCTTTTTTATAGTTACTACTTCCTTTTTGTTCACCTTCAAAACCGTTTGCTGATTAAGATCTATCCCTAAGGTTATGAAAAACATAACTATAAGCGAAACAATCGATGAACGTCCATAGCTGATAAATGGCAATGTTACGCCGGTTGAAGGGATAAATTTAATCGCTCCTCCAACTGTAAGGAATACCTGAAATATAAATAACACACCAAAGCCAGTCACGCATAGCTTATAAAAGTTGTCCTTGCATTTGAACGCAAGCTTAATAAACAACATAAATATGCTGATTATAACCAAAATCAATCCTATTCCAAATAAAACACCATATTCTTCACATATAGCTGAAAATATAAAATCTTCATCAACCACAGGTATGGTCTGTGGCATACCTTGATATATACCCATTCCAAAATTTCCACCAGTTGCAATAGCAAACAATGATTGAGTTATCTGATATCCTTTGTCATCAATTAAAGGCCATGGGTCAATAAAAGCATCAACTCGTGTGGCAACGTGATCAAACAGCTTATAGGCAACCACGGATGCTCCTGAAGCTGCTATCAAGCCGGCAAAAAGGTAAATATTCTTTCCGGACGAAACATAAACAACAAACAGATATACAATGCAAAATATAAGTGCTGTTCCTAAATCTTTAGATAATACCAATATTCCCACATGAATCAAGGCTATAATTCCACTTATAAACACATTTTTCAGCTTGGCCTTCTTACATAGCAGGCCAGCCATAGTCATCACGAAAGAAATTTTAACAAATTCTGATGGCTGAATTGAAAATCCGAAAATGGATAAGCTAAGCTTTGCACCGTAGGTATATGAGCCAAATATCAGAACAGATGCCAGCGCAACAATACCAGCAACGGCGTATACATAACTGAGCTTTCTAAATCCTACCGACTTCTCAATTATTTTTGGAATAATCATTGCAATAATTGTTATAATTACACACATAGCAAACTGCTTCGTGGCTTTTGTGTATGTCAATCTTGTAAGAACCGAAAATCCAACAGCCATCAGCATACACATACCGTTTATAAGAGGTCTGTTGTAATTAGGATAAAACATTCCAAGAAGACCTATGGTTAGCACAAAATAAATTAATATTAAACCATAAAATATTATAATTTTATCTTCAAAAACAGTTAAATATATAGCCGCAAAAGAAAAAGTAAGTATAAAAAAAGTGCAAACATTCTGCATAATATAATACTTTTTCTTTGACTGTTCATCGCTTTTTCCAATAGCATTAAGTGAAAACAACGCAAATAGTAAAATTAATATAATATTGACATATTTAATTATTGCAATAATAATCTGTGACATTTAGACCCCTCTTTTCAAATGACCTTTTGTAAAATCTTCTGGCGCTGATAAAATAGCGTCATTAAAATAATATTCAAGGATATTTTTCGTCTCCTCTTTATTTTCTATAGTAAAGTTTAACCTAAATTTTATAAATCCATCATTTTTCAATGAATTTAGCTCATTATATGCCCACAAAGGAACGTCATTATATATAATATTGTAACAGTATCGGCAATTATACATTACTTTAAGCTTTGCACCCACTCTATCATTCAAAACACTATATGAATATGGATTTTCCTTACTAAAATTAGTATTACATCTCCCTGTGGATTTCCTTAGACAATTAGCACTAATCATAACCGGTATATAACCATAAATATTAAGTTCAAGTATATCTTTATTCATACTTTTTAAATCTCTTAAATTATGTTCGTATGAACCAGTCAAAAGCTTGGCACCAAGCTCCTTGTAATAATCATAAGAATAATTGTTAAATGTATAAATATGACTATCAAAAACTATATCCTTAAGATTAATATTTGCATTTTTAAACATAAAAAACGTCTCTAAATTCCTAAACATATAGCCTTCATAATCATTCTCAAGGTAGAACTTAAGATTATTTCTTAAGTCCTTAGAAAACACATCCCTTGTAATGTGTGCAATGGCTAAATATGGCGTTTTTCCTGCTTCTCTAATCATACTGCACATTTTCAATAATTTGTCATAGGAATTAAACGCCTGCTCAACATAAACAGTTTTTACAGCATCATACACCAAAACCTCATTCAATTGCTCTATGTTTGTTACAAGGGCAGAAATCTCAGTATCTTTATAATTGTTTATTTCATTATTGTTCATAGCAGGACATTTTGTATTATCCAAATTGATGGTTCTTCTAAAAGAAGATAATAATTCTTCTTTGAATTTATTCATAGAATCCCTGCGTATGTTGTTCAAAATACCCATAGGAAGGAACAAGCCTTTGTCAAGCTCTACTTCAATCTTGTCGAAATCAAATGCTTCATTTCCTGTTTTTTGCAACTGTTTAATAATTACTTCTTTATTTAATGCTTGCTTTAAAGCCTCTGAAGGCTTATCAAAGCTTAAATCTATACTTAAACTGTCATTATACACAGTTATGACAATTCTTTCGTCTTTTTTGATAATGATTTTGCAGTTAACCTTAAGCTTATCACCATAAAGCTCTACACTTAAAGCACTATTCTTTGTACGGTAAATATCGGTATTATATAATTCCTTGACACTTCTTATGCCTTTTTTGTATAAAAATCCGTTACATTTTGAATTCTTCTTAAAATCACTACCCAAATTGAAGCTAATATATTCATTGTTCTTTAGTCTGAATTCAAGAACATCATTCTTGTTTAAATCAATAATATTATCAAAATATATTATATCTTTAGCTATAGACTTTATTGTACCCGCCTTCACACCCATATGATTTGGGCGCTTTGTGTATATAATATCATCCGAATTTTGCTTTTTGAAAAATCCATCAGTAAAGCCACCACGATTATATATATCCATAAGCTTATTTATATCCACTTTATCGACACTGTAACCTGCTCTGCCTTTGCTTTCATACATATTAATATATTTACGATAAATACTTGTTACAACGGATACATATTCAGGGTTCTTCATACGCCCTTCAATTTTCAAAGAATAAATACCTGCTTCAAGAATATCAGGTAAATTCTCAAGGGTACACAAATCCTTTGGACTTAAGTAATATTCAGCATTTTTTTCCTCATCAAGCCTGTATGGAAGTCTACATGGCTGGGCGCACTTGCCCCTGTTGCCGCTTCGTTGACCAATGAGACTGCTCATAAGACATTGTCCGGAATAGCAATAACATAACGCACCATGAATGAAGGTTTCAATCTCAACACCTGTCTTATCATAAATATTCTTAATCTCAGCTAAAGATAATTCTCTTGGTGTAACAACTCTCTTTACACCTAATTCCTTCAATTCCTTGGCAAAATTATCACCCAAAATTGTCATCTGTGTGCTTGCATGCAGCTCTAAATCAGGAAAAAATGATTTTAAACATCTTAATACGCCCATATCCTGAACAATAACCGCATCTAAACCCGCTTCATACAATGGTCTTATATAACTGTATAACAAATCATCTATTTCATCATTTTTCAACAATGTATTAACAGTAAGGTATAAATGCTTACCGAAAATATGACAATAATCAATAGCTTCTATCAATTCATCTGTTGAAAAATTGTTAGCAAATGCTCTTGCACCGAACATATTGCCACCACAATAAACTGCATCACATCCGGCTGCAATGGCAGCCTTTAAGGCTTCAAAGCTTCCTGCCGGTGCCAACAATTCAAATCTACTTTTCATAAAATGCTCCTCTGCACAGACAAAGCCGGAACATACGCCCGGCTTTAATTTTATTATTCGCTGTCTGAAGTTGAAGTGTTCGCAGTTGCTCTGCTTCTTCTTTTTGGTGCAGAAGACTCAGATAACTCTGTTTCAAGCTTAACAATCTTTAAATTATTCTCATTTATAATCTTAGTCAGATTGGCAATTTCTTTTTCCTGAGCTTCAATCTTAATCTGAGCGCTAATTAAATCATGCTTAATATCATATAACTGCTTATCCTTACTTTCTAAATCCTTCTCAATGCTATCAGCCTGCTTCTTAGCTTTAAAATAATCATCAGCTATATTGAGCTCTAACAATGTTCTCTGCATATCGTGGCTTAATCTGGTATAGCTGTCATTATTCTTATATTCATTTATCTTGTTGTTAATGTATGTAGCAACCTTCTGAAGATACTCTTCGCTTTCATATCCACTTAAAGTGTAAATCTTACCATTTATAATAACTTCTGTAACATTTTTTGATGACATATAAACCTACTCCAATCACGTATATTATTATCTTATTAAATAATATCATTAAATATCAAAATAAACAAGTAAAAATACAGTTTAAATCTAATTAATCATAATTCAGACCAAGATGTTTATATGCATTCTCTGTTGCCACGCGTCCTCTAGGCGTTCTCTGTATAAAGCCATTCATAATAAGGTAAGGCTCATACACATCCTCAATAGTGCCTGAATCCTCTCCAAGTGCAGCAGCAAGAGTATCAAGACCAACTGGTCCTCCTGAAAACTTATCAATAATAGTCTCTAAAATGTTTCTATCACCATTGTCAAGACCATACTTATCAACTTCAAGCAAATCTAAAGCGTAATTGGCAACCTCGGTTGTTATAACACCATCATACATAACCTCAGCATAATCTCTCACTCTCTTAAGAAGTCTGTTGGCAAGTCTCGGCGTACCTCTTGACCTCTTGGCCATCTCCACGGCACCTTCAGAATCAATCTTAATGCCTAAAACCTTGGCTGAACGCTTAATAATCTCTGTCAATTCATTTACTGTATAGAATTCAAGCTTATTAATAACGCCAAATCTGTCACGCAATGGTGCTGTAAGGAGACCTGCTCTAGTTGTGGCACCGATAAGTGTAAACTTAGGCAAATCAATTCTAAGAGACTTGGCTGTAGGACCCTTTCCTATAACAACATCAATGGCGAAATCTTCCATTGCCGGATATAACACTTCCTCTACCTGTCTGTTAAGCCGATGAATTTCATCAATAAAAAGAACATCACCTTCATTAAGACCATTCAAAATTGCTGCCAAATCTCCCGGCTTTTCGATGGCAGGTCCGCTGGTAACCTTTATCTTAACACCCATCTCATTGGCTATAATACAGGACAATGTGGTTTTTCCAAGTCCCGGAGGTCCATAAAAAAGAACATGGTCTAATGGCTCATTACGTCTTTTAGCTGCTTCGATATATATTTTAAGATTATCCTTAGCCTTACTTTGACCAATATATTCATCTATTGCAGAAGGACGCAATGAATTCTCATAGCTTGTCTCTTCCCTTAACATATCAGTATTAATAACTCGTCTTTCCATAATAAACTCCATTCCGAAGCGTAGCGAAGGAATCACGCAACAGAAAGTCGCTTATGCGATTTCTCACACTAACTCCAATCAACTACTTAAATCAATGTTCTAAGAGCTTTTTTAATAATATCCTCAGATGACATGACATCAGTAACTTCAACGCTCTTTACAGCCCTTAAAGCCTCTGTCTGACTATATCCCAATGCCGTAAGAGCCATAACTGCTTCGCTCTTTGAATCTGTCATACCGGCCTGTGGCTTGTCATCAGAGCTTGTATTAAAGCTATTCTCTATAGCATCCTCAAGCTTTAATTTATCCTTAAGCTCCAAAATAAGCTTTGATGCAGTCTTAGCACCAATTCCCGGAGACTTTGCAATAGCCTTTGCATCCTCTGATGCTACTGCAAATCTTAGCTCGTTGGCTGTCATAACTGATAATATAGATAATGCACCCTTAGGTCCAATACCGTTTACTGTTATTAAAAGCTTGAATACATCAAGTTCATCTTTGGTTATAAAGCCAAACAGCTGCATAGCGTCCTCGCGAACATTAAGATAGGTATGTAGCTTAACCTCAGTACCTGTTCTACCTATGTTCTCAAGTGTTTTCCCTGAAACAAACACATTATACCCTATACCGCCAACAGATAAAACGACATAATCACTGGAAATATATTCAACTTCACCCTTTAAAAACGCTATCATTCTTCATAATCTCCTTTAAAGCTCTAATAATCATCTTAGAAATCATACCAATAACCGCTCCGGTAATAAGACCGCCAATAATCAAAACAGGCAGATAAAACATTAACCCCGGAACATTTGTTACATAATAAGCCGCTATAAGCTGTCCAATATTATGACAAAGAGCACCGATAATACTTACTGTAACAACTGTAAAAATCTTAATCTTTTTAATAACAGCCATAACCGTGAGACTTAAAACGCCGCCGGCAAGACTTAAAATCAGGCTGATACCATTGCCAAACAACAGTCCGATTATGAATATTCTAAGTAAATTTACAATAAATGCTTCTTTGACAGAAAAAACATATAATATAGCAACAATTGCAATATTGGCCAACCCCAGCTTAAGTCCATATCCGTAGGAAACAGGTATCAAAAACTCTACATAACTAAGTATGAGGGTAAATGCTGTAAGCATAGCCAATACAGCCACTTTGAATGCAGGCTTATTCATTCTGCTCAGACCCCCTAACCTCTATCACAAGCTTATGTGGCAAACAAATGATAGTTTCGCCTACTGAACTTATCCTGCCATGATTGACACACACCTTATCCTTACAAGTACTGGTTGAAACATAGGCTTCATTATCCTTTATAACCAGAGTGTTGCCTGTATCAAGCTCAACCTCAATATCTTCATTCAAATCATAAGCTTCGTAAAATTCACCGTCAATGGTTACAACAACAGAATTACCAGGCTTTTTTAAAAGATTAACGGCAATCAGTGTAACTACTGCAATTATTATAATTATAGAAATTATTATAATGTCATTCTTATACTTCTTT
>CAYWDL010000070.1:0-8747 GCA_964457015.1 uncultured Roseburia sp.
GATGTTCGGCTATTCTGTTAATTTTGAACCTACATTTTGATTAATGGGATTCCTATATTGCCAGTTGGATGTCAAGCCTCCTTTGAGTGGAAGACAGAAGGTTTGGTTGCGGTTGCCCACCTAGCATTGCTAGGACTCAAAACACAGAATCGGCATTTCGGGTTATCTATCAAAAAAGAAAAGCAGCATTTATATGCTGCTTTTTAAAGTATGGAGATTAAAATAATTATGGCAGATAAGATTAAAAAACTTATGACAGGAAAGTATAAAAGCCTTGTATTGATAATTGTGTGTGTGATTGTGATAGGAATACTCATAGCATACAATGTCATAACAAAACGTGAGAATATAGAAGAAACTGTTGTTAACAGAGGTCAGGTTGCAAAGTCTGTTTCATTATTGTTTCATTCAAAAAGTGATATAACAAAGCTTGAAGATCAGTATTTTGACGGCTCTGAGGAGTGGTATGTAAAGTATATGAATATGATGTACCAGGATACATATTATACTAAGAACCAGATTAAGCCCATTGAGAGAGAGGTGCTGAAGTCATTTACATATTCTGATTTGGATAAGCTTTATACAAATATGGGAATTGTCGACAAAAAGCTTTTATCCTATGTTAAAAATAATAATGGGGCCAACGTAATTACACTTAAGGAATGGAATAAGATATTACAGGATTTAAGAACCATTTGTGATAAACAGGGTAATGTAATACAGGTGCAGATGACAGTTGTGGGAACTATTTCCAATGTACCAACCTTTGAGCCGTGGATTGCGGCGACAGATATAGGTATTTGTGGATTTGCCGGGTTATCTCTTGATTATTGTATTGATAAAAAGATAGAGGTATTGATGCGTGATGATGAGATTATTACTGTGCTTGATACCGTTGATACAAATGTAACTTATACAAATGCGTGGATTATGTCTGTAAATAACGGTGTTATTACCGCTTTTGTCGAGGGTGCGCGAAGAGAGTTCTATATTGACGATAAAACTGTTTCATATAACAATGTTACGGCGGATATTGTATTGGAAAATAAGAAGCTTATCAATTATGTTATTAAGGATTCCTACATAACAGGTAAGGTGCTTTCGCTGACTGATAGCGAAATTGAAATAGAGGGACACGGGAAGCTTCCGCTCAATAAGGATGTGAAGGTATACTCTTTATATGGTGAGCTTGTAAAAAAGACTAAGTCGGACATAATGATTGGTTATGATGTGCAGAGATTTATTGTTACTGACAATCAGGTAACGGCGGTTATTATTGACAGAGATATTGATGCAGTGAATATAAGAGTGTTGCTTATGAGTACAGGGTATGAGAGTGTATATCATGACAGCTTTAGCGTTCAAAGCGAATCAGGCATATCATTAAAATATGGCGATAAGGTGGATATGTTTGGTGCAGATGAGAATATAACCATTGACAGCACCAGCTCATACATTGAGAGTGGAAGAGTGACTATAGTGCCGAATAGCTCAGGTGACAAGCTTACAGTTACCAGCATTACAAGGAATGGAGAAAATCCGTCCTACAGGGGAAGTATAGACCTTATGGTGGAGAACGGAAAGCTGATAGTTATTAATGAGC
Organism: uncultured Roseburia sp.; assembly: GCA_964457015.1. Classification (GTDB taxonomy): domain Bacteria; phylum Bacillota; class Clostridia; order Lachnospirales; family Lachnospiraceae; genus SVEL01. Next base: position 1,604 of record CAYWDL010000070.1, read on the forward strand.
TGACTATGGAGGAATATTTGTACGCGGTTGTTCCAAGTGAAATGCCTTGGAGCTATAGCGAGGAGGCGTTGAAGGCTCAGGCAGTATGCGCAAGAACATATGCGTATAAGCATATTATAAATAGCGGTTATGGTCAGTATGGTGCTCACGTAGATGACAGCACCAGCTATCAGGTTTATAACGTAAGCTCTGAACAGGAAGCTACAACAAAGGCCGTTGATGACACCGAGGGACAGATTATGTTATACGAGGATCAGCCGATATCAGCATATTTCTTCTCCACATCCTGTGGAAGTACAACTAACTCAATGATTTGGGGAAGTGAGCTTCCGTACATAAAGGGAACTCTGCTTACAGAGGAAGGGAATGAGTTTGATTTAACAGATAATGATGTATTTGAAACATTTATAAAGACCGGATACAAGACCTTTGATAGTGAATATCCTTGGTATCGTTGGGAAGTAACTATGACATTGGAGGATATGACAAAAAGTGTCAATGAAGTAATTGAATCCATTAGCCAGAGTAACATTAATAATGTTTCTGTGTTGCAAGAGGATGGCAGCTATTTAAGTGAAAAGGTTGTAGGTGTCGGAACTGTGAAAAAGGTTGAAGAAGGTACAAGAAATACAGGTGGCGTGCTTGATTATGTGACAATCTATGGAACAGAAAAGACTGTGAGAGTATATAGAGAATATAATATTAGAAAGCTGTTCAATGTGTCAGGTCTGACAATTTCCAGAACCAATGGTGAGGATGTTGATACAATGTCAATGCTGCCAAGTGCGTATGTTTTATTTGACGAGAACACTACCGACGGACTGTTGTCGTCCTACACAATTGTAGGAGGCGGTTATGGCCATGGCGCAGGTATGAGTCAGAATGGTGCCAATAATATGGCAAAGTCAGGATATACCTACGATGAAATACTGAATTTCTTCTATAGTGGAATTCAACTTGAAGCAATACATAATTAATGCTTTGTCAGCTTGTCAATAGTTTTCTTCTGGGCTTTTGAAAAGAAGCGGCGGAAGAAAATATTGATTTCAACACCTAAGAAAAGGATGTACATACAAACGTAGAACCAAACCATCAAAAGTATGATGGTTGTGATACTTCCGTACAGATACGAATAATTGTCAAAATTATCAACATAAAATGAAAAGAGGTATGAAAAGCCTATCCATCCAAGTGTTGAAAAAAGCGCTCCGGGAAGCTGTGAGAAGAACTTCGTCTTCTTTGGTGAGGAAATATTATATACACCACAGAAAATCAGTACAAGTATTATAGGCACAAACAGAGAGCGATGTTCAATTAAAGCAGAACATATTCCGTAAAGTAAAGATGACCTGCTTGAGAAAAAGCCTACAAGACTATTTCCAAATACCAAGAGTGACAACGATATAATAAAAGCAAAAATAAATATTATTGTATACAATGAAGACAAGAGCCTTACTACAAAGTAACCTCTCTTGTCTTTTTCGTCTCCATAAACATTTTCAAAGCCAAAGGTAATAGAAGCTACACCCTTAGAGGCAGTCCACAAGGTTGTGAATGCAGCGAAAGAAATCAAAGCAATGTTAGATTTGGAGTATGTTTCGTTGATTACATTATTAAATGAATTTGCCAAAGCGGAAGGGAGCAATTCATTAAAAAAAGCTATGAGATGCTCTGTTGTTAATGGTGTATACTTTATTATGGACAAAATAAGCATAAACAGAGGAAATATTGACAATATAAAGAAAAATGCAGACTGTGCTGCAAATGCACCAATATTGTCTCTGTTAAGCTTGGCAATAAATTTTCTTATTAATCTGATTGAATTTTTAATTATACTCATATTTACATCTCCTAATTAAGGGGTTATAATCCTAGTATACCATAAAATAATGAAAGTAGGATAAAAAAATGATGTTATATATGCCAACTGTTGTATATAGTGAAAGAAATTGTGTAAAAAATCATGGGGATGATATTGCTTTAATTGGCAGGAAAGCTATGATTATTACGGGAAAGCATTCATCAAGAGCTAATGGTTCGTTGAAGGATGTGACGGACGTTTTAGAAGAAAAAAATATTCAATTTGTAATTTTTGATGATATTGAGGAAAATCCTTCCATTGAAACTGTAATGAAGGCAAGGCAGTTAGGCATTGAAGAAAATGTTGATTTTGTAATTGGTATAGGAGGAGGCTCGCCTCTTGATGCCAGCAAGGCAATAGCGATGATGATTGCAAATAAAGACAAAGATGAAAGTGTATTATATGAATCAGTTAAATTAGGAGCATTGCCGGTAATTACTGTGCCAACCACAGCAGGAACAGGCTCTGAGGTTACTCCTTATGCAATTCTTACAATTCATGCGAAAAGAACGAAGAAAAGCATAAGTCACAGAATTTACCCTGTAATGGCACTTCTGGATTCGAAATATTTAAAGACACAGGGAAAAAATACACTTATAAATACAGCGGTTGATGCACTTGCTCACTGTGTTGAAAGCTATCTTAATACAAACTCAAATGAGCTTAATAGAACCTACAGCGAAAAGGGCCTTAGAATATTTGGCCAGGTTAAGGATGCGTTAATGAAATACGAGATTACAGATGAAGTCTATGATAGGCTTCTTGATATGGCGATGATTGCAGGTATTGCGATTACTCATACAGCAACATCTTTGCCACATGGCTTAAGCTATGCTGTGACTTACGAGTTAGGCGTGCCACATGGTAAGGCAGTTGGAATGTTCCTTGGTGGTTATGTTGAAAATTATAAGAATACAGAAGATGTGAAAAATGTAATGGATATGCTTGGCTTTGTGGATGCTAAGGAATTTAGAAAATATCTTAATGAACTACTTGGATTCGTTGAAGTGCCAACAGACATTATGGACAGAAATGTAGAGGATTTATTGTCAAACAAGGCAAAATTAAAGAATTATCCATTTGAGGTTACAGAGGATGAATTGAGAGGTATGGCTAATTAACGTCTAATACTTAAAGTAAATCTTTACGAAATCTTTACCTTTTCTTTACTGATGTCTTTACGGTTTTAATTTATACATAAACCGTGAAGCAGATAAGGAGGAAACAATATGGAATACGTCATAACAACATCTAATCTAAGCAAGAAGTATGGCAAATTCAAAGCGTTGGATGAGCTTAATATGCATATACCTAAAGGAGCTATTTACGGCTTTGTTGGAAGAAATGGAGCCGGTAAGACCACGTTAATACGTCTATTAACTGGTGTACAGCGACCTACAGGTGGAAGCTATGAACTGTATGGTGTAGAGAATAATAAAAAAGAGATTAATAATATGCGTCGAAGAATGGGGGCTGTTGTTGAGACACCTTCATTATATCTTGATATGACAGCGGAAAATAATTTAAAACAGCAGTGTTTAACTCTCGGAATACCATCCTACGATGAGATTCCTGAATTATTGAAGCTTGTAGGCCTGGAAAATACAGGAAGAAAAAAGGCAAGAAACTTTTCTCTTGGAATGAAGCAACGTCTGGGAATTGCAGTTGCACTTGTTGGAAACCCTGATTTTCTTGTGCTGGATGAGCCTGTCAATGGACTTGACCCTCAGGGTATAGTTGAAATGAGAGAGCTTATATTAAAGCTAAATAGAGAAAGACAGATAACTGTACTTATATCCAGTCATATTTTAGATGAATTGTCGAAGCTTGCTACTCATTATGGATTTATTCACAAGGGACGCCTAATAAAGGAAATTAGCGCGGAGGATCTTGAAAAGAGCTTTCGAAAATGCTTGCAGATAGAGGTTAACGATAGTTCTCTAGTGCCGGGTGTCCTTGATGAAAAGAATATTGAGTATGAGATAATATCTGAAAAGGAAGCCAAGATATATAAAGAAATGACTGTGACAGAATTGGTGCTTATACTTAATACCGTCGATTGCCAGGTTATATCTGTACGTTCCCAGGAGGAAAGTCTTGAGAACTATTTTATCAATCTAGTTGGGGGTGAAGGTGATGAGTAAGCTATTAAGAGCAGGATTTAGAAGATATATGACAAGCAAAGTGTATTGGACTATGGTTGTTGCAACAGCATTTTTTGGGGGGTTAATCGGTGATAACGCCAATATAATGAGCATGGATACTTCTTATGTTATTATAGAATTTGCACTGTTTGCAATAATGATTAGCTGGAATATCGGTAGAGAGTACGAAGAGGGAATATTTAGAAATAAAATCATTGCAGGTCATACTAAGGCAAAGATTTTTGTGTCTGAATTAATATTGGCAATAGGCGCGTGTATGAGCCTGTTTGTATTGTTTACGGTTTTATTTGCGACAAAAAATACATATGTGTTTAATATAATGCCAACAGATGCGATGATAAAAAGCTATATATTAATGATTTTAATTAATATATCTATGATTACCATATTTGTTACAATTAGTAGCATAATGTCACATAGAGCCTTGAGCGTAATATTTAGTATAGTATTGCTCTATGCAATGTACTGGAGTACTTCGGAAATCCGGTTTAAGTTGATAGAGGAGGAGTATATTTACGAGTATGAAAGTGAGTGGGTTGTTCTCTATGATGAATCCGGAAGAATCAGTAATGAATATAGCCAAAATATTCCGGGAACGGAGAAGAAGGTATATAACAAGGATTATGTAGGTGGTTGGAAAAGAACATGGTATGAGTTTATTTATCATACCTTTCCAACAGGACCGGTGATGGATTGTATGAATTTTTATTCAAATTATCTTGGATATTATAATTATTCATATAATTATAAGTTTAGAGTTGAAGCTGGTACATATGTAAAGGAATCTATTGATAAAGAAAATAATGATATGTTAAACATTAATATAATATATTCTCTGGGAGTGATACTGTTTATGACAGGTTCGGGATGTATATTATTTAGTAAAACAGACTTTAAATAATTCTGGAAAAGAGGATTTTATGCCAACAATAGCAATAGTAGATGATGATATACATATTGGAAATATGCTGACAGAGGTTTTGCAGAAGGAAAATTATAATGTTATAAGAGCATATTCGGGAACGGAAGCGTTGTATTTGTTTAGTGAGCAAAAACCGGATTTGATTTTGCTGGACCTTATGTTGCCGGGAATTTCAGGAGAAGAGGTCCTTGAAAAGATAAAGGGCATACCTGTCATTGTGATTAGTGCCAAAATCGATGTAGATAGCAAAGTTAATTTGTTGCTGGCAGGTGCGGCGGATTATTTGACAAAGCCCTTTGATTCAAAGGAATTGTTGGCAAGAATAACAGTACAGCTTCGCAAAGCGGAAAACAATGTGGAAACAGAGGAATTAGTTGTAGGTGAGCTACGAATGGACAAGATGTCTCATGAAGTATTCTATGGGGACACCTTGATTAAGCTTACAAAGACAGAATATGCTATATTGAAGCTGTTAATGTTGAACGCGGGCAGGGTACTTGCCAAATCAGTGATACTTGACAGGCTTGCAGAGGAAGTGCCGGACTGTACAGAGTATTCATTGAAGCAGCATATAAGTAATCTAAGAGTGAAATTAAGAGAAGTAAGTGAAAAGGATATGATTGAAGCTGTGTGGGGCATAGGCTACAAGCTGGCTTGAATCTAAAGAATACGAGGGAGAAAAATGGAGTACATTATTAAAACTGATGCCATTACAATGAAGTATGGTAAAAACACAGTGCTTGACAAGCTTTCGATGAATATACCAAAGGGTTCTATTTATGGACTTATCGGGAAGAATGGTGCAGGTAAGACAACACTTATACGTGTTATAACAGGCCTACAGGAGCCTGTAAGTGGAAGCTATGTCATAGATGGTATTGAATATACAGATAAAAGAATTAATACAGTTCGTCGTAAAATAGGTGCAGTTGTGGAAACACCATCCATATATCTTGACAAATCGGCAACAGAGAATCTAAGGATGCAAAGTATGACATTGGGATTACCTTCATTTGATGACATTCCTAAGATTTTGGAAATTGTAGGACTTAGTAATGTAGGTAACAAGAGGGCAAGGAATTTTTCCTTGGGTATGAAGCAGCGATTAGGAATAGCCATGGCTCTGGTTGGTAATCCTGACATATTGGTTCTTGATGAACCTGTTAATGGATTGGACCCACAGGGTATTGTGGAGGTTAGAGAGCTTATGCTTAAGATTAACCGCGAAAGACAGATTACGATAGTTATATCCAGTCATTACCTTGATGAATTATCTAAGCTGGCGACACATTATGGATTTATTGAAAAGGGAAGAATTATCAATGAAATTAGCGCCGTCACGCTGGAAATGCAGTTTAGAAAATGTGCTAAGGCTGTTGTCAACGATATAAATGCTTTATCGCGTGTTCTTGATAAGATGAATATTGAATATGAGATAGTGTCGGATACAGAAGCAAAAATATATGGCAATATAACATTCTCACGTCTGGCAATTGAGCTTGCAAAGGATAATTGTGAGATTATTACTATGTATCAGCAGGATGAAAGCCTCGAAAACTATTTTATCAACTTAGTGGGAGGTGGAGATAATGAGTAGATTATTAAGTGTTGGTGTAAGAAGATATGCAAGAAGTATAATATTTTGGCTTGGCGTAGTCGCAACGGTAGTCGCAGCAGTTTTTAATGGATTGGACTCTAAAAACTATTATATAGATGACTCGTACACTGTTTTACAATATTTGATAAATACAGTGGTTGTTACATGGATGATTGGACGAGAGGGTTCAGAGGGGATATTTAGAAATAAAATTGTTGTAGGACATACAAAGGCTTCAGTATATTTGTCTGAATATATTTTGGCTACTATAGCTACCACTATTATGTTCTTGATTCATGCCGTTATATTTGGATTATGCAATGCTTATGCCAATATTGCAATGGATATGAATATGATGATTAAGCTGTTTATTATATTTGCTTTGGTAAATATGTCACTATGTTCAATTATTGTGTTTTGTAGCTGTATGATTTCAAGAGCAGTTATTGCGGCGGTATTTAATATATTTTTAGTTATAGGTATGTATTATTGTGCATATTGTCTTGAAAGTATTGTGTATGAAGAGCAATACATATATGAGGCAGATTATAAAATAGAAGTGTTTGATGGTGAATACTTAATGAGAGAATTAAGAGTTT
>CAYWDL010000071.1:0-8687 GCA_964457015.1 uncultured Roseburia sp.
CATGGCCAAAGGACCGACATGCAAAGCGTCGCCTTACATCAAAGGAATTTTTTGCCCGTTATGACAAAATTTTGGTTCAGGATGGTCGTGTGGAATTTAAGACCGATAATCTTCCATTATTTGAGTTCTCCTTAGAACAGATTCCAATGACAAACTTCAAGGTTACAGAGCATACCTTTGATTTGCACAATGATGAAAAGATGAACAAGGGAAATGTAATGACAGAATACGAAGAAAAGTTTTCTTCCAAGGGAAATAAAATAAATAAACTTATTGCTATGAGATAATAAAGCGCCGTGGCCGGCGCTTATGAATTTGCTTCGCAAATTCTCATATCTTAACTCTACTTCTGTTGCTCCGGTGTCGTTTCCATATGGATAATAAAGCGCCGTGGCCGGCGCTTATGAATTTGCTTCGCAAATTCTCATCTCTTAACTCTACTTCTATTGCTCCGGTTTGTATGAAACTATTTACCTATTTGCTTCTTTATGACCTTAAGCCTTGTAAACTCTTCTCTTTCCTTCTCTTCCAAGGCTCCTGCGATATTTTTAGTCAGGGCCTCGTACCTTGGGATTGTGATGTTCTTCAATGCATTTGCGCGCTTCTGAGTCTTCTTAACATTATGAGCCAGTCGGTATGCCGAATTCTCAATGGCCGCCAGTTGAATGGAAAGCTCCTTAACTTTTTCAAATGCAACCTTGGCCACATCCAGCGCCTCGTTAGAACCGTAGAAGGAATACGTTGGCTTTAATGACGCAAGTTCATAATCAATATGCGGAATTTCCACACCCATGATACTCCTGCTTTTTATTTTAATATTATTCTCCTCAGGGACAGCTGACGCAAAATCCATTACATTATTGATTCCCAAGGATATATTTGCCTGCTGCAATGCCTGATAGGCGGTCTGATATGTGGCAAGAATACTATTCTGTATTTCCTCGGCCTTATCAATCAGCTCCATGAGCTCCCTTATAAGAATATTTCTCTTTTTATCCATCAACTCATAGCCCTGCTTAGCCAGAGCCAGTGAGTTCTTTGCAAGAATGAGATTTCCCTTTGTTGGAAATGAATTTGGGTCCATAAAATCACCTTCTATTCATCAATATTTACTGTGTCATAATATTTATTAAGTATCACTGTGTCAATTCGGTCCAGCTCTTCCTTTGGCAGTATATGCAGCAATTTCCACCCCATATCAAGGGTAGTCTCTATGGTTCTGTTTTCAGATTCCTGCTGCCCTACAAAGGTCTCTTCAAATGCTTTACCAAATTCAAGGTATTTTTTATCCGTATCAGGCAATTCATCCTCACCAATGACCGAAGCAAGAGCTCTGGCCTCACCTACCTTTGCATATGCCGAAAATAGCTGGTTTGCCACATCCTGATGGTCTTCTCTTGTAAATCCGGCGCCAATTCCATCCTTCATAAGTCGCGAAAGAGAAGGCAACACATTAATAGGCGGATAAATATTCTTACCATGCATATTTCTTTCAAGCACTATCTGCCCTTCCGTTATATATCCTGTAAGGTCAGGAATAGGATGAGTAATGTCATCATTAGGCATGGAAAGTATTGGAATCTGAGTCACCGAACCCTTAGAACCATTAACAATACCTGCACGCTCATATATTGTCGCAAATTCACTATATAAATATCCCGGGTACCCCTTTCTTGAAGGAATCTCGCCCTTCGATGAAGAAACCTCTCGCAAAGCCTCCGCATACGATGTCATATCGGTCAATATTACAAGAACTTGCTTGCCCAAATCGTAGGCAAGATACTCCGCTGTTGTCAGCGCAACCTTTGGAGCTATAAGCCTTTCCACAACCGGGTCATTGGCAGTATTTAAGAACATTACAACGTGGTCCAATACTCCGCTTTCCTCAAAGGCTCTTCTAAAAAAGTCCGCCACGTCATACTTTACGCCCATTGCCGCAAATACCACAACAAGCTCATCATCACTATCATCACCTAAGGAAGCCTGCTTAACTATCTGAGCCGCCAGTCTGTCGTGAGGAAGACCATTTCCCGAAAAAATCGGCAGCTTCTGCCCTCTTATAAGCGTCGTAAGACCATCAATTGCTGATATACCTGTTCTAATATAATTTCGCGGGTATTCTCTGGCCACGGGATTTAAAGGCTTGCCGTTGACATCTCTTCTTACTTCAGACGAAATAGATCCCATACCATCAATAGGGCGACCAATACCATTGAAGGTTCTTCCCAAAACCTCCTCCGAAAGTGCTATCTCAAGAGTTTTTCCTGTAAGTCTGGTCTGAGTGTTCATAAGAGACATATTCTCCGTCCCCTCAAACACCTGAATAACAGCCTTATCCTGGTACACCTCAATTATTCGACCCAGCTTTTTTTCCTTCCCGGACATACCTTCCACTGTAAATTCAACAATTTCATCATACATAGCATTGCTAACTCCCTCAATAGCAACCAAATGTCCGCTTATCTGACTTAATCCTAAATATGCTATCGACATTTTTCTCCCTCCCTTCATCTATGCATTTATTCTTAATACTTTCTCATAAAAATCATCAATCATAACCTTATATTCACCAAACATATCCATTCTGTCATTTGGAATATCGTATTTTATTGCAATGATTTTCTCAAAAATGTTTTCGCGCTTAAGCACTGACATTGGCATACCCATAGTCACAAGATGCTGACATCTGTCATTTAAATACAATATTGTCTCCATCATCTTACGCTGCTTCTCAAGGGGCACATATGTATCATCCTTATGAAATGCGTTCTGCTGCAGAAATCCAAGTCTTATGACCCTGGCAATCTCAAGGGTCAGCTTCTGGTCATCAGGAAGCACGTCACTACCAATCAATTTCACGATTTCATTAAGACTACTCTCTTTATTCAGAATAGATAAAAACTCATTCCTATAATGAATAAATTCCTCACCTATATTCTCAGTATACCAGTCTGCCAAATCGCCCAAATACTCGCTATAACTTGTCAGCCAATGAATCGCAGGAAAATGTCTTGCATAGGCAAGAGACTTATCCAGCCCCCAAAAGCATCTTACAAAACGCTTAGTATTCTGAGTAACCGGCTCCGAAAAATCTCCACCCTGTGGCGAAACAGCGCCAATTATAGACACTGAGCCCTCTGTATCATTCAGATTAACAAAATATCCGGCTCGCTCATAAAATGCTGAAAGACGGCTGGCAAGATATGCAGGGAAGCCCTCCTCTGCCGGCATTTCCTCAATGCGACCTGACAGCTCCCTCAACGCTTCCGCCCATCTGGAGGTGGAATCCGCCATAATTGCAACATGATAGCCCATATCCCTGTAATATTCCGCAAGAGTGATACCGGTATAAATGCTGGCCTCTCTTGCCGCCACAGGCATATTTGATGTGTTGGCTATGAGTGTGGTTCTATCCATAAGAGGATTGCCCGACTTAGGATCAACCAGCTTTGAAAAATCCTCCAAAACCTGCGTCATCTCATTTCCACGCTCACCACAACCAATATAAATAATAATATCCGCATCAGACCATTTTGCAATCTGATGCTGTGTCATTGTCTTTCCTGTACCAAATCCACCCGGAACACATGCCGTTCCGCCCTTGGCTATTGGGAATAAGGTATCTATAATTCTTTGTCCGGTAATCATTGGCTTTGTGGATTGCAACCTTCTCTTGGTTGGCCTCGGAACACGAATAGGCCATTTTTGCGCCATCGTAAGATTTCTCTCTGTACCATCCAAAAGCCTTACAACTGCAATAGTATCATTTATTGTATATTTTCCATCCGCAGCCACGGATACCACCATACCCTCCGTATTAGGCGGAACCATTACCTTGTGAACAATGCCCTTGGTCTCTTTGACCTTTGCAATAATCATTCCAGGCACTATGGGCTGTCCCTCCTTCAATGTAACCTCCACATCCCACAGCTTTTCAGTGTCCAGCGAATCCACACTAATGCCTCTATCAATATATATTCCTGAATTTCTTTCAATGGCACTCAATGGTCTCTCAATACCATCGAAAATATTGTTAAGTATCCCCGGTGCCAAGGTTACAAAAATGGCATTGCCGGTTCCATAAACAAAATCTCCCGGCTTAAGTCTGCTGGTTTCTTCATACACCTGTATTGTAGTCATATCCGAAGTTAGTGCTATAACCTCTCCTACAAGTTTTTCATCACTTACATACACCATTTCCCCCATATTAAAGCCTGTTCGGTCTTTAATATAGATAACCGGTCCGTTTATGCCAAAAATCGGTTCCTTTCTCTCCATATTTACTCCAATCCGTTACACCTTAAAAGTATAATCTTCCATTATTGTCTCTAATCTGGTCGCAAAGGAATTGTCTATCAAAATATTCTTTGCAGGAATTTCCGCTACGATTCCACCAATAAGCCTGTTTCCATTAACCTGTAATGCTATGTTTACCTTTTTCTCCAGAATTTCCTTCTTATCTTCATCGTTGGCATCAATATATATATTTACACAGTTGCCCGCTGCCAGTTTTACAGCTTCATTTATCTGTTTTTCCAGCAATGACAGATACTCGTCCGTCCCGGTGTATTCCAACAACATTCCTATAACCTGCTGCTTTAAAACATCCCTTAATTCCGACTGCTTACTGCTAAGCTCCCTTTTCAAACAAATTTGCTCATTTGCGCATTCTCTTTTTGCCTGCTTTGCCAGCACTTCTCTGGCATTTTCCAACCTTAACTGTGCTTTTTCCTTTACTTCCGCCTTCTTAGCATCATATTGCTTATCCAGACGAGCCATATATTCACCTAAGGATTTGTCACATTCTCTCTGAGTATTTTCCAATGTCACCTCAGCAATATGTTTTACCTTTTCTTCAGTTGTCAATACTGACACCTTCTTTCTACTACAATTTAACTCCAATTGCCTCATTAATATATGCTGTAATAAAATCTGAACGTTTCATACTGCCATGCCTGTCAGGAATCTCAAGTATGAGAGGCTGCTTAAGATTCAGCTTTGCCTGATTTACCACCTCGGGATATTTTCGGCTGAGAAGCTCTGTTATAAACAGAATACCAATCCCTTTATCTTTTATGGCATTCTCTATGGCGGCTGACAATTCATCCTTTTCGTGAACTACTACACCCTTGATTCCGGCAAGTCTCATTCCGGTGGCAGTATCAATATTATCGCTTATTAAAAATGCATTCAATACTATACACCTTCCTTATGTATCCTATAATTTACCTAAAATCATAAATGAAATGATAAGTCCATAGAGAGCAACACCCTCAGAAAGACCTACGAAAATAAGAGATTTACCCAATACACTACTGTCCTCGCTTATGGCTCCCAATGCTGCACTTGCCGAGCTTGCAACCGCAATACCGCCACCTACGCATGAACAGCCTGTGGACAATGCTGCTGCCAAATAACCAAGTCCCGTAGCCAGACTATCCTTATTGGCTGCCACTTCTGCTGCATCTGCAGTTGTTGCAAAGGCAAATAGCATTGAAAATACCAGCAGCGAAAAGAATGTACCCACATTTATTGCAAGATACTTTTTATATCTTCCCCTGCTCTTTTCCCCTGCTGCATAAGCTGCCATGGGAACAACTATCGTAAGTATAAGTGCTGCAATCAATAATATTTTTGCTATCATTTTTTCCTCCTTTTCGAAGACCTGTGTCTTCTATAACTAAAATCTATTTTCTTTGTAAGATACGAATTCTCTTCCGCTTCCCTTGTAAAAACGGCTGAATAACTCGTAATATTCCAGTCGCAAAACCTGAATACCTACAATAAGACCTTCAAGCCCGCATACAAAAATGTTTCCAATTATTATTACAAAAAGATTGCCACCGCCTCCATTTTCCACGCCGGCAAGCATCAGCACTACCTCCATCATGGCTGCATGGCTGACCGCAAAGGCACCGACACGGACAAAGGATAATGTATTTGAAAAATAGCTTAAAAGAATTTCAAACATTTCAAAAAATGTCTGTGCCACAAACATACCCTTTTCCTTTGGCATAATTTGGGCCTTCTTCTCTATGGCATTCATCAACGGCTCCTTTATCGCCAGCAGAACAAGTGGAATGACAAACATTATTGAAAGCACAATTCCCGACGGAAGCTTATTTCCTGTCATATACAAAACCAATACTGCGGCCAATGCACCATAGAATACAATTCCTGCAATTCCATTTGCATCAAACAGCAGGCTTTCCTTGTCCTTTGCCCTTACTGCATTAATTATGTGTAATACCATTGTAAAAATGTTAAGAGCCATACCAAACGCCACAGCAACTATGAATACCGTATTCAGTCGCCCGATAAATGGTATAGTGGACATTGCGTGAGACGGACTCAACCATACCGGTTCAAAAAACACGCCTTCAAATCCAAACACGCTGCCAAACATAAATCCAAATAACACCGAAAATACACCGGCGCAGGAAATGATGGCTGCCAGATTCACCTTCTTGAACCTATAAAGCAAAAATCCGCCTACCACAAGGCACAGGCCCTGCCCCACATCACCAAACATTGCTCCGAATATGAAAGCATATGTCAACGCCACAAATATAGTAGGGTCAATCTCGTTATACGCCGGCAATCCATACATTCTTATGAACATCTCAAAAGGCTTAAACAGCTTAGGATTTTTAAGCTTAGTTGGCGGCTTGCTATCTGCCATCTCATGTTTTTCATCTACGATACATATTACCTCTTTTTCCTTTTTCTTGATTTCATCATAAAATGCCCTGGCATCAGCCTCTTCCATCCATCCGCACAGGAAAAAGTAAGAAAGATGGTCATCATCCGTATATGCCGCATATTTTCTTATTTCATAATCTACAGCACACGTGTCTATCCTACCGTAAGCTAAATCAAGCTTTTCTCTATTATCCTCCAGCTTCCTCTTAAAATTGTCCTTTATTTCCTTAAGCTCTGCTTCTAATTTTTCAATCAACTGATTAAGTCTCTTGCATTCATCCATTAATGTTCCCTGTATATTATCAGGGAGGATTATTCTCTCAAAATGCAGGGATGTATACGCCGCATCAACACTTTCCTTTTCCACACGTGAAGCAAAATACATTCCCCACACAAATTCCTTGTCTTCCATACATTTCAAAAAGACAGATTCATTATTTTCCTCTGTATAATCTGAAAATTTTGAATAATACTCTTTTGGAATTCTTCCAAATCTGCATCTTAGAGCCTTAAATCCTAATATTGCTTCAATATCATAATTTAAATCCCCAAAAGGCTTTACCTTCCTCAATCTCTCCTTTAATGAGTATATTTGAGACAGCAACACATTTATTTCCTTTTTTTGCTCCTGGCCGGCATCATACAAATCAGATATCAGCGTTTTAGCCTCAGCAATGGCAATTTCACCTGATACGTTTTTCCTGATATCGATTTCCTTTGCCATTTCTTCACATTTAGTCAAATACTCTCTATATGGATTATTATAAACAAACGGATGTAATGTGCTTGCAGTCTTCAGCTCTGATACCGCATGTTCCAGATGAATATCTCGCTTCGATATATATTCATCAACAATCCTGTCCAGTTCTTCCTTAGGGCCGGTAACACTGACAAAATTCAATTTTGCAATCATACCAATTCCTCCATTCTTGTCACTTTAAATTATACATTTCTCAATATCCTCGGGACTTCTCTTATATCTAATGCTCTCAAGAATTACTATCAATTTTTCCATCTCTGCATTCTTTTCCCTCAGGTACGAATTTAAAACGGCCATGGAATACGGCTCATCCTTATATAATCTATCTGACATTTTCTTCATTTCTTCCTTATACAGCTTCTCCATATCATTATTCATCTCATCGTACTTTTGTATATATTTCTTGTAAAAGGTTCCCTCCAAAACCTGGCGAAATTCTTTCAAATCCTCGCATCCTGCAAGCTTAAGCACCTGCGGCTTTCTCAGCTTGTAATATACGGGAATCGTCATATTATAAATCTCCGATGGCGTCATATTATAATACTTTTTGGCTCTGTATATCCACATAATGTTCAAAACGTCTGCCTCTGTTCCAAACGTTTCCATTACAATTCTCAATTCTTTTCCCTTAAAATGCTTTTTCCGCTGGTCCCATATCCTTTTAAAGAAAAACAAATCCAGCGCAAGTTCATAGTCGTATGCCGACACCTGTCCGTAGGAATATACCTTACTAAGCACCTGATAATAAGGGGTTCCACTGACCTTTTGCAAAAGTTCCTTTGGCTCCATCTCCCTTACATCCTTTTTCAACATCATAATTTCATACTTTGTAATGTATATGTTTAAAAATTTTCTCTGCTTTTGATTTGCAAATTTGTATAATCTTTTAATATCCTTTAAAAGCACATTCAAAATTCGCTTTTCAAATTCACCTCTATGTAACTGTTCATCAGAGCTCAAGAATTCCTCATAGTTACCTAATGTTTTTAAATAGGCAATAAACTCGTCAACCGACTGCAGCTTAACCATTTTCTTATATTCTTCAGGTTTGATGAGTCGTCCCTTCATAGCTCTTACCTTAGTGGTCAGACCACTGTATTCACTCAAGCCACCCATCGTCTACTCCTTTATGACTCTATCTACAATATTCCTTGCTTCCTGCATATATACCTTATCAAACTCTTTTTTCATATCTTCTATTTTTTTATCATTCTGAGCCCTCATC
>CAYWDL010000072.1:0-8601 GCA_964457015.1 uncultured Roseburia sp.
GGATTGTTTGTGACGCTTGCATTTAAGGATAAAAATTATACAGAAAATGTAATCTATAATAAGTTGCTTTCGGATAAATTAGAGGCTAATTTAGGATATGTCTATGAAAGTGTTGTAGCACAGATGTTAATAGCCAAGGGAAATAATTTGTTTTATTATACGATGCCAAGTGATACTTCTAATCATTTGTATGAGATAGATTTTTTAATCTCTACTGGAGATAAAATCAGCCCGATTGAAGTGAAGTCAGGAAATTACAGGGAACATAAATCGTTGGATGTATTTTGTGACAAGTATAGTAGTCGTATTAGAGACAAATACGTTGTTCACGCTAAGGACTATAAATGGGAGAATGGTATTCGTTATCTGCCAGTATATATGATGCCGTTTTTATAGATGGCTAACAGGCCCTGTCTGGTAAGTTGATTCTAAGACAGGGCTATTTTTTTAGATGGATTTAAGAACTCGGGTGTGTTTATTGGACTTTGAATATGAGAAAATTGGTATAACAAAGAAATACATATGCACAAAATGGAGGTAGTTATTATGGGAATTGTAGTTGGATTTACTGCAGCAATTTATATTGCTGTACGTATTATTAAGGAAGTATAATGTTTTTGTTGTTTATAGTAATTGCGTTTATTATAGGTTCTTGTAGTGCATAATGCTGAATTATGTATCAATGGTAGAAATCAAACTCTACTTTCATTCTATACTGAAAAATTGAAAAAATAGAATCCCGTTGTAAAATAGAGATAGCAAGGAACGGAGGATGATTATGAGAGACTATAGTTTTGGAAATTTTATCAGTGCATTAAGGGAGAGATGTGGCCTGTCTCAATACCAATTGGGTGCACTCGTCGGTGTATCAGATAAGGCAGTATCGAAGTGGGAAAATGGTGCTTCAAAGCCACGAATCGATACAATGAGAAAATTAGCAGAAGTGCTAGATGTAAGCATAGACGAGCTGGTGACTTGCTAATATGTTACCTTAGATGAGGAAAGAAAGGACTTATTTGCGATGAAATATGAAATAATTAAAATAGCGAAAAATAAATTAAGAGAGTTGTATGGAGACAATAAGTAGAATTTGTTTCGGGTGAAAAATGCGGAATAGATTTGCCGGATAAAATGTGCGCTTGTGGAAAACACTATCGTAAAGATGGTTTTGGAATTGATACAGCAAATATGTATCCGTTTAATAAATGGAATGAAATATATGTTTCAAATAAAGGAACTGAGCTTGCAAAGGAATGTTTACAAGAGTATTTTAAAGGGTATGGAGTGATACGAGAGATAAAAATTGTTTATGATGAAACTACAGAGGTTCATTCTGCTGAACAAATTGTGATAACAAAGTTTGGACTCTTATCCAAAGAGATGGCTAAGAAATATACAGAAGAAGTAATAACACTACGAGCGGAAGAGTATTCTAGGCTGCTTGATGAAATATCGGTGTTAACAGTTGTGGAGAATCTGGATGAGCAAATATGCAGTCAAGATTTGTTGGATATGGAATTTACAGCGCAGCAATTAAAAAAATATTATAATTATGCAGTAGAGAGTGGAAAATATAATGGTTATGATGGTGATATGAATCTGGGAAAAGTTCTTTCTGATATTGATAATCCTAAGTTTAGTGATTTGATTGCTCTATCCGGTTTTGTGAATAGTACCGGTGCATGGAAGGGGAATGCAGAATTTTTATACGATAAGGGAATTCCATTAGGTGAGCTCATATCCTGCAGAGAGGATGTATATGCTTACCTGTATGACAAGCTGGATGGAAAATGTTGTGATAATCCTTCAGGACTTGTATTTGAAATAAAGGAAGCTGTTCGAAAAGGAAAGTATTCAAACAATCGTATGCCGGCAGAAATAGAGAAGCTTTTGTTGGAATGCGAGGTGCCGGAGTGGTACGTGGAAAGTATGAAGAAGATTTTATATTTGTTCCCTAAAACACATTTGATTGTGGTTTTGAAGAGGGATATTTGTAAGCTGACATTTCAAGAATTAGAGGATAAAATTTAAATGAAATTCGGCAAAAGAACATAAGGATACGTGGCCAATACAAATGCTGGAATTAAGAAAAAGAAACAGGAATTTTAGAACTAGAAGATATAGTGAGAAAGTGTTCAAAAGTATTCGAGAGATACGAAGTAAGTTTTTGTTATCTCTTTGGTTCTTATGCAAAAGGAAAAGCAACATCAGTGAGTGATGTGGACTTGTTGATTTCTACAAATGTAAAAGGATTAAAATTTTACGGATTAGTTGAAGAAATAAGAACTGCGCTTCATAAGAAAGTAGATGTCTTAGATGTGAATCAATTAAAGGACAATATTGAATTAACAGAAGAAATATTAAAGGACGGAATAAAGATATATGGATAATGTGAAAACAGATATTTGTCAGACTTGATAAAAGACAAAAAGAATAAAAACTCGCATAATTAAAAGTATTGTTAACGCCACACAAAAAAAAATATACTTTGCGAATTAAGTTTACTTGCATATTATATAGACATTTTTTTACTTTTGCAGTATAATCAAATAAAATGTCGTGTAAAACTAAAAATTAATAACGAAAGGAACTTGAGTTATGGCAAAAGTAAAAAAACAAAAGACACGTAAACTTAGCATTCGCAACAAGGTGTTGCTTCCTGTATTTGTAATTATATTGGCGGTTTGTATTTCTTTAGGGTTGATCGCTTATAAGATTGCAAACGAGGCAATGATTAATACCGGAATGGAGAAGTCCCACCTTGCGGCATCTATTGCTTCTTCTTTGATTCATGGAGATAGTATCGAACAGATTGATGGTAGTTCTGCCGGTACAGACCATTATAATGAGGAGTTAGAAGAATTACGTGAGATAAAAGAGACATGTGGTATCCTTTATATGTACACGATTTATAAAGAAGGGGACAAGCTTTACTATGGTATTGATACAGATGAATCAGAGAGTCAGTTACAGCCGGGGGATGCCTATAATGATGAAGAGGAACCTGTATTAGCTGCGTTCGAGGGCAAAGATTATATTCGTGATTATATAGTTTCCAATGAATATGGCGATTTGATATCATCTTATGTTCCGATTTACAATTCGAATGGTCAAGTTGTAGCTGTATTGGGATGTGATTATGATGGAAGTGATATTAAAGAGCAATTGGCAAGTGTTACAGCTATTTGTATCGGATGTACCATTGGTTTCCTGATTTTGTCAGTAGTTGTGGTTTTTGCGTTTGTTTCTAAGATTACAAAAAATATAGTTATTATTAATGACAAGATTTATGAGCTTGTTAATCACGAAGGTGACTTGACTCAGAAGTTAAGCATTCGTTCAGGTGATGAACTTGAGCTTATCGGAGATAACGTTAATTCGCTGTTGGAATATATCCGAAGCATTATGATAAATATTGCTAATAACTCTGTAGAATTAAAGAGTTCTTCGGAGGTTGTATCTGATAATATTAGAAGTGCAGAGATGAACATTACAGATGTGTCTGCAACCATGGAGGAAATGTCTGCCGGTATGGAGGAGACATCTGCAAGTATTGTTGAGATTACCGAGGCAATCCACGGGGTATATGACGCTATAAATGAAATTAATGAAAAAGCCTCTGTTAGTACGGAAAAAGCATATTCTGCAATGGAAAAAGCTAATGAAATTTATGAGAATTCAATTACTTCACAAAGCAATGCGAAGGATAGAACAACACTAATTTCGCAGCAGGTTGCTGAGAGAATTGAAAGGTCGAAGGCTGTAAAAGAGATTGAAGATTTAACAGATAGTATTTTGAGTATTGCAGCCCAGACAAATCTTCTTTCCTTAAATGCTTCTATTGAAGCTGCAAGAGCCGGAGAGGCTGGTCGTGGTTTTGCTGTTGTTGCTGACGAAATCGGTAAATTAGCGCAGGATTCCGCTTCATCTGCAACTCGTATTCGTCAGGTTAGTACCGAAGTTATTGAAGCTGTAGAACAGCTGGCGCAGGTTTCAGAGGATATGATTTCATTTATTGATGAAACTACTATGGGAGGCTTTGGACAATTGCAAGAGACTTCGTACAGCTACAAGGAGGATATCGATGTGATGTCTTCTACTATGCAGGATTTCACGGCTTCCTGTGAAGAGTTAAAGGCTAATATGGATAACATTAAGGAAAGTATTGAAGCTGCTAATATAGCTGTTGATGAATGTGCAAGAGGTATTAGTAGTGTATCTGAAATATCTGTAAACTTGACCTCAAGTATGGGCGATATTGAAGAAAAAGCTAATGGTAATAGAGAAATTGCTAAGTTGTTAAATAATGAAGTAAATCGATTCAAGTTATAAAAATGGAGAGGCTGTCGGGAAATAAACAATGTTTCGGAGTTGAAAACTGTTATTTCCCGGCAGTCTCTTTTTGTTAGTATTCTTTCTTTACTCTAATTTCTGTAAGAAGCTTAACATCTTCCGAAATAGCAGGTTATTAAGGCTCGGCAATTTTTTTCTTTGAATATATAGCTGTTTAGTGATAAAATATATATGTTTAGTCAGATGAAATTGTGAAAATAAATATTGAGATATGTTAAATTAAAGGAGTTATAATGGGAAGATTAAAAGATAAAAAGCGATTGAAACGTATATGCGAAAAGTCCTTGAAAATAGGCATAGGAAGTGGACTGGCTATTATAGTGGCGCACTTTTTGGGCTTGAAGTATGAGATATTTGCAGGGACAATAACCCTTCTTACGATTTTGACAACAAAGCTGGAAACCATAAGATTGTCGGTGTACAGGATGATAACATTTTGTGTTTCAGTATTGATATGCTTTCTAATATTCAATCATTTGGGCGAAGGATGGATAGAGTATGGTGTGTTTGTGCTTCTTATGGTGTTTTTCTGTGAAATGATGGGATGGAGCGCAACTATATCGGTTAATGCGGTTATTGGAGCGCATTTTTTTACGGAAGGAGATTTTAGTTTTAGCTTTATTGCCAATGAATTTTTGTTGCTTTTGATTGGTATAGGTATAGCTATTGTGCTGAGCTTTTTTAGCAATAATAAGGGGACAAAAAGGCGGGTTATGAAGGACATGCAGTATGTGGAGGATCGAATTAAGATTATTCTGAACCATATGGCAAGTTATTTGCGTAATAAGCCATTGCAGCATAGCGTCTGGGATGATATTATTGATTTAGAAGGGAAGATTAAGGAATATATCGAGGATGCGTACGAGTATAATAATAATTCTTTCTCAAAGCATCCGGAGTATTACATTGATTATTTTGAGATGCGCCTTTTGCAGATTGATGAGTTGCACAGCCTGCATTATGAGATGAAGAAGATGCAGTCAATGCCGGAGCAGGCAGAGATTGTGGCGGAGTTTATTGATTATGTTACCAGATGTATTGGGGAAATGCATGCTTTGGATATGCAGTTAGAGCGTTTATACGCTCTTCTAGATAAAACGAAACAGCATAAGCTTCCAAGCAGCAGAGAGGAATTTGAAAGTCAGGCGATTTTATATCATGTTCTTATGGATTTGGAGGATTTTCTGCTGATAAAGAAGAGGTTTGTGGATGGGTTGGATGGAAAGCATCATAATGAGACGTTTGTGAAGTAGTTGAAGGAAAAGTGTTTTTTGATATCTTGTGCTGGGGCTTGGGTTGTGTGTGGTATATGCAGAAAAATCATACTCCTATACCGAAATCATCATATTCAATTAAACTTTTTCGGCAAATAGCAAACTTTTAATTTGTCAGGTACTCTTTATCCTTTTTTTGAGTACCTAAGCAACAAATTATCTTCTATGTGCCGAATTCTTTACATTTTTATTGGGTTTTCCGGTATTGACAACATATTTTCCGCCATATACCGCCCTGAACACACTCTCTAAATATATACTTTGTGAATTTAATAAAGATTGTATATCATTTCCATTAGTGCTATAATTGTAGTATTAGATGTGTGAAACAAAAGAAAATTTGATAAGTTTAAGGAGTAAAAACATGCCAGTATTTGATTTTAGCAGCACACCGGCTGACAGTGATGATTTTGTGTGCACATATACAACATTTAATTCCAACGAAAGAGCAGCTACACCGGACAAGCCGATTCTGGTATTGGATAATAGTGAAAAACAGTGGAAGCATCATTCCAGCGGTAGATTTACCAATCAGAATAAAGAGACTGCCTTTGAATTTAAGGAAAATGATGAGTTTTTCAAGGCTAATATATTGAAGATTGATTCCCGCTTTGTTCATCTTTTGAGATGGCTTGGCAAGAATAATATCAATGTGCGACTTTCCGGTGAGAACCGTGAGGATGGATATCGCGTATATAAGATACGTGAGATTGCATTGGGAGGAAGTGGTAAGCTGTCGGCGGAGGATGGTTTTTTGCAGTTTATGATTGAAAGATTGTTTGTCAGCGATGCGCCACCGGCTGATGTGGATGAAGAGGAGGATTTGGATGATGTAAGGGATGATATGAAGCTTACAAGTCTTCAGAGTATTTCTGACTTCCTTACATGTGCTGGAAGAACCTTGCCGGATAATATTAGACTGTGGGCGAGAAGAAATTTGGCTGTGGCTCATTCCAACGAGGTGACACCGGAGGAGCGTCGTCATGCTCAGCGTGCCCTTTCGATTATGATGAATATTCAGTGGAAGAATAACTATTTTGAGTCCATTGACCCGGTGGAGGCACGTAGAATTTTAGACGAAGAATTGTATGGTATGGAGCGCGTTAAGCAGCGTATTATGGAGACAATTATTCAGATTAACAGAACACATACCTTGCCTGCATATGGTATTTTGCTTATAGGACCGGCGGGTACAGGTAAGTCGCAGATTGCTTATGCGGTTGCGCGTATTTTGAAGCTGCCATGGACTACACTTGATATGAGCTCGATTAATGATCCGGAGCAGCTGACAGGTAGCTCGCGTATTTATTCCAATGCAAAGCCGGGTATCATTATGGAAGCATTTTCTATGGCGGGAGAGTCGAATCTTGTTTTTATTATAAACGAGCTTGATAAGGCTGCTTCCGGAAAGGGCAATGGTAATCCTGCAGACGTGCTTTTAACGTTGCTTGATAATCTTGGCTTCACAGATAATTATATGGAATGTATGATTCCTACAGGTGGTGTTTATCCAATTGCAACGGCCAATGAAAAGGATATGATTAGTGCGCCGCTTATGTCACGTTTTGCAGTGATTGAGATTCCTGGATATACTCCTGATGAAAAGAAGATTATATTCACTAAGTTCGCGTTGCCAAAGGCGTTGAAGCGTATTGGTTTGAAGGCTGATGAGTGTATAATTACGGATGAAGCGTTAGAGGCTATCGTTGAGCTTGATGCCCAGACGGAAGGTGTTCGAGACCTTGAGCAGATGGCAGAGCATATTGTTGCAAATGCGCTGTATCAGATAGAGGTTGATGGTGTCACACAGGTTGTGTTTGATGCTGAGCGGGTTAATGAATTGCTTAAGTAGTTATGAGATTGTTCTTAAATGTTTTATTTTTATTTTAATCATTGACGAGACTAACAATTATCTAGTATAATATAGGACAATGAGTTACTATACGTAGGCTCGTGTAGCAGGATGTTAGTAATCACATAATAAATAAAGAAAGAGGTTTTATAGTAAATGTCAAAGATCAATTTAGAAGCATATGGTATTACAGGTACAACTGAAATCGTTTACAATCCTTCATTCGAAACATTATTCGAAGAAGAAACTAAAGCTGGTTTAGAAGGCTATGAAGTAGGTCAGGAAACAGAGCTCGGTGCTGTAAATGTTATGACAGGTATTTACACAGGTCGTTCACCTAAAGATAAGTACATCGTTATGGATGACAATTCTAAGGATACAGTATGGTGGACATCAGACGAATATAAGAACGACAATCACCCAATTAGCGAAGATGTTTGGGCAGAGCTTAAGGATATCGCTAAGAATGAACTTTCAAATAAGAGATTATTTGTAGTAGATGCATTCTGTGGTGCTAACGAAGACACAAGAATGGCTATCAGATTTATCGTTGAGGTTGCTTGGCAGGCTCATTTTGTTAAGAACATGTTCATCATTCCTACAGAAGCTGAACTTGAAAACTTCGAGCCTGACTTCGTAGTTTACAACGCTTCAAAGGCTAAAGTAGAAAACTACAAGGAATTAGGTCTTAACTCAGAAACAGCTGTAGCATTCAACATCACAAGCAAGGAACAGGTTATCATCAATACATGGTACGGCGGTGAGATGAAGAAGGGTATGTTCTCTATGATGAACTACTACTTGCCATTAAAGGGCATCGCTTCAATGCACTGTTCAGCAAACACAGATATGAACGGAGAAAACACAGCTATCTTCTTCGGCCTTTCAGGAACAGGTAAGACAACATTATCTACAGATCCTAAGAGACTTCTTATCGGTGATGATGAGCACGGTTGGGATGACAATGGTGTATTCAACTTCGAAGGTGGTTGTTATGCAAAGGTTATTAACCTTGATAAGGAATCAGAACCAGACATTTACAATGCAATCAAGAGAAATGCTCTCTTAGAGAACGTTACAGTAGATGCTAATGGTAAGATTGATTTCAACGATGGTAGTGTT
>CAYWDL010000073.1:0-3526 GCA_964457015.1 uncultured Roseburia sp.
GCGCCTGAGCGGAATTGCGAAGCAATTATTCTCCTTGCCGCGAAGTGCGCATCCTACGGAGCAACTTTTTTATATAATAGGAAGTTCCAACGGAATTTCCTATTATATAAAAAAAGATGCGACTTATATCACATCTTAAATCAAATGCCGGTGGCGGGACTTGAACCCGCACGTGGGTAACCACAACAGATTTTGAGTCTGCATCGTCTGCCATTCCGACACACCGGCTAATCAGCACGAGAGATATAATATCATATATCAAATAAAAATGCAAGCGATTTTTATTTTGTTGTAAAAAAAATATGCTATAATATATTAGTGCTGAATAGAATAAGCATATTGAAACTAATATAGTGTAATTAAGCGTTATTGTATGATAAGAAATGCAATAACGCTTTTTCTTTGTATTTTCCTTGAATTTGTAGTATACTATAACATAAGTTATTATTTTGAGCAGGACAATCACTGATACATCCTGCAGAAAGGTCGTTTATTTTGGAAAATTCAAAGAAAATCGTATTAATTGACGGTAATAGTATTTTAAATAGAGCATTTTATGGACTTCCTGAGCTTACTAACTCAGAGGGCCTTCATACCAATGCAATATTAGGTTTTTTAAATATTATGTTTAAGATTCTTGAGGAAGAAAAGCCTACAACCTTGTTTGTTGCATTTGATGTTAAGCATCCAACCTTTAGGCATGAAATGTTCAAGGAATACAAGGGAACAAGAAAGCCGATGCCTGATAATCTCAGAGAGCAGGTTCCTGTTATAAAGGAAGTGTTGCAGGCTATGAATATTAAGATAGTTGAAATGCCGGGATTTGAAGCTGATGATATTCTAGGAACTCTTGGTGCTCGAGCAGAAAAAGAGGAATATGATGTTAGAATTATTTCTGGAGACAGGGACTTACTTCAGCTTGCCACAAAGAAGGTTATGATTCGCATTCCAAAAACCTCACAGGGCAAGACAACCATTGAAAATTATTATGATGAGGATGTTATTGCCAAGTACGGAGTAACACCTACGGAATTTATTGATTTGAAGGCGCTTATGGGTGATACTTCCGATAATATTCCGGGTGTAAAGGGAATTGGTGAAAAGACTGCCATTTCCATTATTTCAAAGTACAAGAATATAGAAGAAGCTATTGCACATGCGGATGAGATTACACCAAATCGTGCAAAAACAGCTATAAGCGAATATCAGGAAGATGCTAGAATGAGTAAGGTTTTAGCAACCATCAATACTGAAGTTCCTTTGGAATTGACTCTGCAGGATGGTGAGATTAAGGACATGTTTAATCCTAATTCCTACGAGTTCTTTTTGAGACTTGGCTTTAAGTCACTAATAAGCAAATATTTTGAAGGCGTAGCATTGAAAACAGCCGATTTTAATATAGAAGATCACATTAATATTGTAAAAAAAGACAAAGAATTGGATGATATCTTAAAGAAAATTGAAGTGACAGGACAATATGGCTTTGCCGGAAATGTTTATAAAACAGAGAATTATCAAATCACCTTTGATTTCTTCGGAACTGATAACAAGGACACAAATGACGCCATTAATATTGCTGTATGTATAAAAGATGATGTTTATTATATTTCAAGTGCAAATATTGAAAGTAGCGTGGTTAAGGAGTTTACAGCCAAGCTTTACAATATTGACGCCAAGGTTGCCACATTTGCTTTAAAGGATAAGTTATATGACTTTGATTTCAGGGAAAATGACAACCTTTATGATGTCAGCATTTTAGCATATTTACTTAATCCGAATAAGAGCTTTTATTCAGCATTTGATGTATCAGCAGAATACTTAAAGATATATATCGAGCAATTTGTTGACAAGTTCGAAGCACCGGCTATAAAGAAGTTTTACGAGGAAGATTCACATAAATATATTATGTATACTTCTTTGTGTGCTTATGTTTCAAATAATTCTTTGGAGCCGATTCTTAAGAGCGTGGAAGAGCACAATATGACTGAGCTTTATAAGAAGGTTGAGTTGCCACTGGTATTTTCATTGTTCAAAATGGAGCAGTGTGGAATTATGATTAATGCAACTCAGCTTAAGGAGTATGGGCTTAAGCTCGAAGAGGGCATTAAGGTTATCGAAAAAGAAATATATGATGACACAGGTATTGAATTCAATATCAATTCACCTAAACAGCTGGGCGAGGTATTGTTTGAAAAGCTTGGTTACCAGGGCGGTAAAAAAACGAAGACTGGTTACTCAACCTCTGCTGATGTTTTGGAAAAAATGGCATCTGATTATCCTGTTGTCAATAAGATTTTGCAGTACAGACAGCTTACAAAGCTTAAATCAACATACGCTGACGGATTAATTAACTATGTAAGTGATGATAATAGAATTCACGGTAAATTCAATCAGACAATTACAGCAACAGGGCGAATTAGCAGTACTGAGCCGAATTTGCAGAATATTCCAATAAGATTTGCACTTGGAAAAGAGATACGTAAAGTCTTTGTTCCAAAGAAAGGCTGTGTTTTTATTGATGCTGACTACTCGCAGATTGAGCTTAGAATATTAGCGCATATGTCAGACGATGCAGCATTAATTGAGGCATATAACACCTGCAGCGATATTCATAGAAGCACTGCAGCAAAGGTGTTCAACACACCAATAGAAGATGTAACTGATGAACAAAGAAGTAATGCCAAGGCGGTTAATTTCGGTATTGTGTACGGCATCAGCTCCTTTGGCTTGAGTCAGGACCTTAGCATTTCAAAAAAACAGGCAAATGAGTATATACAGCAATATTTTGCCAAATATCCAAAGATTAAGGAGTTTCTCGATAAAAATGTTGCAGATGCCAAGGAAAAGGGCTATGTTACAACTATGTTTAACAGACTTCGTCCTATACCTGAGCTTAAGTCCTCAAATTTTATGCAGAGAAGCTTCGGTGAAAGAATTGCCATGAACTCACCAATTCAGGGAACTGCTGCCGATATAATCAAGATTGCCATGATTAACGTGGATAAAGAGCTTGAAAAAGCAGGCTTAGAAGCAAAAATTGTCCTTCAGGTTCATGACGAGCTTTTACTTGAGGTTCCTGAAAACGAAGTGGAAGCAGTTAAGGAAATATTAAACAGAGAGATGTCATCTGCTGCCAATATGAAGGTTAAACTTGAGGTTGGCATGGGTGTTGGAAAGAATTGGCTGGAGGCGCATTAATTTGAACAGACTACAGGAATTAGTAAGAAATAAAGAGATAATTGTAATTGGTGTAACAGGTGGCGTGGGCTGTGGTAAATCCACAGTTCTGTCTTTCCTTGAGACTAAGTACAACGCAAGCATTTATAAGGCTGATGAAATAGGACACAGGGTTATGGAGCCTGAAACCAAAGCTTATACTGCTATTGTACAATATTTTGGCAATGAAATTCTGACTGACACCAAAGATATTGACCGTAAAAAACTTGGAGAAATAGTTTTTAACGATGACAGCAAGCTTGAATTTATGAATTCCATAATTCATCCTGCTGTTGAAGAATATATCATA